>CAZMTB010000190.1:0-5817 GCA_964569095.1 uncultured Aquificales bacterium | reverse complement strand
GTGGACACGGGTTCGCGATTTTCCCTCGCAGGTCAGCTGGTGATCCTGGTTTTGATCCAGCTCGGTGGACTGGGCATAATGACCTTCTCCACCTTCTTTCTCTCCCTGGGGGGCAAGAAGAGGTTTTCTCTGAGGGAGAAGATGATGATTCAAGATGCCCTGAACTACTACGACACCGAGACCCTCTTTCAGCTCATCCGCAACATCTTCGTCTTCACCCTGCTGTTTGAGGCCGTGGGGGCGGCCATGCTGTTACCATCGATGGCCCAGGAGGTTGGATGGTCCAGGGCCCCGTATTACGCCGTCTTTCACTCGGTCTCTGCCTTCTGCAACGCAGGGTTCGGGCTCTTCTCTGACAGCCTGTCAAGGTTCAGGGGGGATCCCCTTCTCAACTTCACGGTTATGACACTGATAGTCATGGGGGGAATAGGTTTCCCCGTGCTCTACCAACTCTGGAGGGGATTCTGGAGATCGGGACACTCAAGCCAGGATCGCATGGGGCTCTCTTTTCACACAAGGATAGTGTTGAGATCCACCCTATTCTTGATAGTCTCCGTTGCCCTTCTCATCCTTTTCTTTGAGCGAAACGGTATTCTCAGTGGGCTCTCTTGGAACGATCGGTTCTGGGCGGTGCTCTTTCAGGCGGTGACCCCGAGAACCGCGGGGTTCAACACCATTCCCATAGCCAAGTTGAGGGAACCAACCCTGATTCTCCTCACCTTGGCCATGTTCATAGGGGCGTCTCCGGGAGGCACGGGGGGAGGGATCAAAACCACCACCTTCGTAGTGGTTGTCTCCTCTATCTGGGCGACCATCAAGGAGAGTCCCCACACTGTGCTAATGAAGAGAACCGTTCCTCCCAAAGTTATCTCGAAGGCGTTTGCCATATTCTTCATCTCCCTTTGCCTGGTGGTCTTTTACACCATATTCATTCTCGAGATTGATCCCCGCTTCTCCATAACCCAGGTCTTCTTTGAGGTGGTTTCTGCCTTTGGTACGGTGGGGCTATCCACGGGAATCACTCCTATGCTCTCTTCTGCTTCTAAGTTCTTTCTCAGCCTTCTCATGCTGGCAGGTAGGGTAGGACCCCTGACCTTGGTGGTGGCCCTGGCCCACTCTGGTTCTACTCCCCCAGAGATAAGGTATCCCGAGGGCAAGGTGATGGTGGGTTGATGCTGGACTCTGCGGTGTTGCTGAGGCTCTTCACTCTTCCTTTCCTTTTGACTTTATCCGCTCTCTTCTCGGGAAGTGAGACGGCCCTATTCTCATTGACCTCGCTGCACAGGGCCGAATTGGAAGAGAGAAAAGGGGTAAGGGCCAAGGTTCTGTCCTCACTGCTGCGGGACAGAGAGGGTCTTCTCAGCACGGTGTTGATCGGCAACGAGATAGTTAATATCGCCGCCTCTTCTGAGGCTGCCTCCATCGCCATGCGTCTGTGGGGGGACAAGTACATCGGGGTGGCTGTTGCAGTGATGACCATGGTGTTGGTCTTCTACGGTGAGATGTTTCCCAAGTCCCTTGCCATCAGGTATCCGGTTCAGTGGGCCTTGGCGGTTTCTCTTCCACTCAAGGCTTTCTATTTGGTTATTCTTCCGGTGAGATGGGTGCTTACCATGATAGCCGGGATCGTCTCTTCCAAGGGGGAAGAGAGCAGCATAATGGAGAAGGACATAAGGGTCTTGGTGGACATGGGGGCCCGGGAGGGTGGGATTGAGAAGGAGGAGCGCCAGATGATTCACAACGTCTTCCAGTTCACCGATACCACCGTGGAGGAGGTTATGACTCCGGCGGCCGAGATGGTGAGCGTAGACGTTGATACGCCACCCATTGAGGCCTACGAGCAGCTGAAGAGGGTCAGCTTCAGGGCGGTGCCACTCTACGAGGGTTCCAGGGAGAGAATCGTGGGCCTTTTGTATCTCAAGGATATTGCCGGGATTCCTTTTGGGCTTTCAAAGATAGGACACCTGAGGGAGGTGATGAGGGACCTTTACGTGGTGCCAGAGAGCAAACCCATCACCGATCTTCTCAAAGAGTTCCAGAAGAACAAGAAACACATGGCCATAGTTGTGGACGAGTACGGCGGAATAGAGGGGCTTGTCACCCTCGAGGATATCCTGGAAGAGATTGTGGGCAGGCTTGCCGATGAATATGAGGAGGAAGACAAGGACGACTTCATTGAGCTCCCAGACGGATCCTACAGGATCTCTCCACGGATGGATCTTGACGAGTTTCTCCTGAAGTTCCCTCATCTTCAAGATGGTTCCCTCTTCCCGGTGCAGGAGATAGACACGGTGGGTGGATTGGTACTCCACATGGTGGGTCACCTACCGGAGAAGGGCGAAGAGGTGGTGGTTGGAAACCTGAAGTTCAGGGTTGAGGGGGTTGAGGGTACCAGGATAACCAGATTGAGACTGTGGGAACTGAAAGAGTCTCCCCGGGAGGAAGAGGAATCTTGAGGTTTCTCTCGACGGTAGAGGCTATGCTAAGCTCTCCGAGGAAGGTGAATCTATTGGGTGTGCCTCTGGACTGCACCACCTCTTTCAGGCCAGGCACGCGGTTTGGCCCTCATTCTGTAAGGCTTCACTCTGATGCTTTGGAGAGTTACAGTCCCGCCCTTGAGCTGGACATGGACGACTTCTCCATCGGGGATCTCGGAGACTTGGCTTTGCCCCCGGGAGGGTTGCGTCGCTCCCTGGAGATGATCGAAGAGGCTGTGGCCGCTGTTTACGCCGACTCTTCAAGAAGGCTGCTGATTTTGGGAGGGGAACACCTCTTGACCCTGCCGGTGATCTCTTCTCTCGTCAAGGTTTGGCCTGAGCTTAGGGTTATTCAGCTGGACGCCCATCTCGATCTTCGTGACCAGTACGAAGGAGAGAAGCTTTCCCACGCCACGGTGATGAATCACGTGCTCCGCCTTCTTGAGCCTGGTGCCCTTTTCCAGGTCGGTGTGCGATCGGGGACCCGGGAGGAGTTCCGGTTGGCTAGGTCACTATCCCCTGGAGCCCCTTTCGCAGTGGGACAGATGTCTGAGGTAGTGGAGCGGGTTAGGGGGTATCCCTGTTATCTCACCCTTGACCTCGACGTTGTGGATCCGGGTTTTCTACCCGGGACTGGGGCCCCAGAACCTGGAGGGATAACCTCTGGGGAGTTATTAGAGGCAATTGGCCGCCTACGAGGACTTTTCATCGTGGGATGCGACGTGGTGGAGCTCTCCCCTCCCTACGATCCCAGTGGTGCTTCTGCCCTTCTTGCCGCTAAGGTTACCAGAGAGCTTCTCTTGTTGATGGCTTCGCAGGAGAATGGGGGAAATGGAGGGCGGGGTGAGTAGCCGCACCCTGCTGGGCCTCTTCCTTCTGGTGGGGTTTCTCCTTGGCGGATGCGCTGCCCACAGAAGGGATAGCCTCAAAAAGCCCCGTGAGAGAGTTGTAGTGAAGAAGGCGGAGGATATACCGGTGATTCTGCCCGAGGCAGTTGCTAAGGTGAACGCCACGACTCAGGGGGAAGAGAAGGTGAGTGGGGTGAATGCCTCCCAAACCACCGCTGGGCTCGGAATCAACGAGACGGGGTGCCTATTGTGCACCCTGGAGGAGCTGGAAAGGTTTTCTGAGGAGAGGGAGCTCGAGGATGAGCTGAACGGGCAGATGGCCTACTTGGATCGCCTTCAAAGCAGCTTTCACCGGTTTCTCTTGCAGATGGAGCGCCCAGAGGTGGATGGCTTCGTGGAGCTCTACCTGGGCAACGACAGGGAGCGGCCACGGCTGATGCGCCACCTGAAGAGGGCAGCTCCTTTGGTTGGGGTGGCCAAAAGGGTTTTGAAGGAGGAGGGAATGCCCACGGCTTTGGCCTACCTCCCCATAATTGAGAGCGGCTACCAGTCTTCCATTAGATCCCGCTCCCACGCGGTGGGATACTGGCAGTTTGTTGCATCGACCGCCCGGAAGTACGGATTGCGCATAGGACGATGGGTGGACGAACGGAGGGATATTGAGCGTTCCACCAGGGCGGCGGCCCGGTATCTCAGGGACCTTTATGGCATGTTTGGTTCTTGGGAGTTAGCACTTGCCGCTTACAATGGAGGGGAGGGTCGCATCTTTCGCTCTCTGGAGCGTAGTGGAACGAGTGACTTCTGGTCTCTGGTGGAGAGTGGGGCGCTGCGCAGGGAGAGCAGCGAGTACGTTCCAAGGTTTCTTGCGGTGCTGAAGATACTCACCTACGCTGGTAAATACGGTGTCCCCCAACTCGAGAGCGGGGATCCCCTCGCCTTCTACAAGGCAGGTGTGCCCGGTGGGGTGGCAGTCTCCACGGTGGCCCAATGGGCAGGAGTTAGAGAGGAGGTGCTGAGAAGGCTTAATCCCTCTCTGGTCAGGTGGAGGGTACCACCTTTTAAACAGGGGTACGTGCTGAGGTTTCCCTCTCCAAAGTCGGTGGCTTTGGTGGAGAGGAACGCAAGAAACTATACCACCAGAAGGCGAAGGGTGGTGAAGAGAAGGGTTATCAGGCACAGAATGAAGAGGGGAGAGACCCTTAGCGACCTTGCCTTGAGGTACGGGGTGAGCGTATCCGCAATAATGGGCTACAACGGGATAACGGACCCCCGACGCATACGCCCAGGCAGAATCATTTACATCCCCCCCAAGAATAGAGGCAGAAGAGCCAGTAGGTCTTAGCTTCTCGCTTCAATTCCTGAACCATAATTCTTCTCCCTTGTTCCGGTTAAGCCCTTGTGGTAGAGAATCTTAGAGGAGAACCGCCATCTCAGGAGGGTAGTAGTATGGGGGCAAAATAGGGCTCTCTTACGGGTGCTGGGATCTCTCCTCTCTCTCGTTCTTATCTCCGGTGACGCCTTGTGACTCCGTGGAGAGTTTCTACTCCTGGACCACCGTTTTCTCCAGAATGGATAGTTTGCAAAGAGCACCCCTTCTGTTTTCTGTTAGGGTGGGATATACTGGAGGCATGAAGTTGATGGAGAAACTGATGATAGTGGTGACGGTTGCGGTGGTTGGGGGCACCGTGCTGTGGACCTTGCTCTCCTTCTCGGTGCCTTACAGGTACTGTAGCTGGGGAGACCGGTTTGCCAGGGAGGGAAAGTGGGACCTGGCCTACGTGGTTTACAAAAAGGCCTTTCAGCTTGACTCATACAACCGCAAGGCCAGGCTGGGGATGGTTGAGGCCAGGGAGATGATGAAGAAGCAGAGGAGGATGAGCCTCTTTGTCGAAGAGTGAAGAGAAAAAGGTTCAAGGTGAAGAGAGAACGGCAAAAGAGAGGGTAGATGAACCGTCAGGAGAGGGGGGGCCATTCTCTTTCTGGGAGATTCTGGAGGAGCGCATAGTTCAGCTGGTGCGCAGGATAGCCTCTCTGCAAGAGGAGAATGCGGAGCTAAGGAAGAGATTGGTAGAGAGAGAGGAGGAGTTGAAGAAGGCGAAGTCGGAGTGCGAACGTCTCAGTGCATTGAAGAGAGAGATGAGGGAGAAGGTTGAGCGCCTCATAGTTAAGATAGAGGAGTATCAGGAGATGGCAGATAAGGAAGAGCTGCCAAAACCGTCGAAGGAGTAGGATCCCATGGCCCGCATGGTGGTGAGAATATTCAACAGGGAGTACGCGTTGAAGACCTCGGGGAGCGAGACCGATCTGCTGAGAATAGCGGACATTGTCGATTCCTCCATGCGGGAGATCTCGGAGAACACCTCGGTGGTTTCCACCGAGCGCATAGCGGTTCTGGCGGCCTTGAACATAGCGAGTGAGCTAATTAAATTTAAGGAAGAAAAGGAGAGATTGGAACGGGAACTGGAGTTAAGGGCCAAGAAGTTGATACGGCT
>CAZMTB010000189.1:0-2898 GCA_964569095.1 uncultured Aquificales bacterium | reverse complement strand
ACCTTCAGAAAGAGGTTGTAGGGCACTTCCTGGAGGAGACGGAGAAGGAGCTGAGGAATCTTCTTTTGGATCATAGACCCTCCATTCAGGAGCTTCGCAAGGTTCACAAGAAACTAACGGACTTTTCCGCTTCGCTTCTGGCGGTACCCTCGAGGGAGACCATAAATCTCTCAATAAGGGTTGCCAGCTCTCTGGCTGAGTGTATGGAGAAGAACGAAGGAATATCTACCCAAGTGCTTTTCATTCTGGAGAAGGACATTGCCACAAGCATTCACATCACCAATGTCCACTTCTTGGTGGCTGGGTTCTCCCACTTTCTTGGGTTTAAGGGAGACGAACTGCACAAAATGTCCACG
This sequence comes from uncultured Aquificales bacterium, assembly GCA_964569095.1. Classification (GTDB taxonomy): domain Bacteria; phylum Thermosulfidibacterota; class Thermosulfidibacteria; order Thermosulfidibacterales; family JALWSI01; genus JALWSI01. The sequence continues at coordinate 2,542 of CAZMTB010000189.1, read as the reverse complement.
ATGGGCATGCTGCACGACATAGGCAAGGCCTTGGTCCCCGAGTTTATCTTGAAGAAACCGGGTAAGCTCACTGACGAGGAGTTTGAAGAGATAAAGAAGCACACCATCTATGGAAGGGACATATTAAGGAACAACGGTGGGGACGATTTCGTGCCGGGTGCCCTCTATCACCACGAGAACATCGACGGCAGCGGATATCCCATGGGGTTAAAGGGGGACGACATTCCCCAGGAAGCGTTGATAATCAAGGTGTGTGATATCTACGAGGCCCTTACGGGGTACAGGCCGTATCGTAACCCATTCAAGCCCTTTGCTGCTGCCAAGTTGATGGTGGAGGAGTTTGTGAAAGAGAAAAAGGCCTTGCCTATGGAGCTTATGGAGAAGTTTATTGCCTTCGTTGGAGCTGCAAAACTGTAGTTTTCATTTTCTTAGCCGCTTTATTCTCTCCATGCGGCTAACCACCTCCTTCACCCTGAGGGCGAAGTTGGTACCAGCAATCACCACCTCTCCCTTGGCGATCACCTTATCTCCTATTAGCAGCTCTACCGGTTCGTCCTCTGCCTTGTTTAGCTCTATCACCGAGCCAGGTCCCAGCTTGAGGATCTCCTTTATCGGCATCTCCGCCTTCCCCAGGCTGACGATGGCAGGCAGCTTGATGTCCAGGATGAGCTCCATCTTCTCCTGGCTCACCTTGAAGTAGTCTTTCTCCACGGGGACTCCGGTCACTGCCTCCTCGTCCCCTGCTCCTGCAGGGGTTGCTTCGGCGGGTGTTGCCACTGCCTCCTGGGGAGGGGCCTCTAAATCGTCCATCCAGCTTAGGGCCTCGTCGTCGAACAGGAAGAGGAAGGGGTATCTGCCTTCTCCCACCTCGAGGGTTGCCTTGAGGGTGTAGGAGAAGGGGAGGGTCTTGGCCTGGTCAGGAGTATCCAGGGGGTTTATCTCGGGTTGTGAGAAGTCTACGGGTTCTCCAACATCTTTCCCGTAAGATAGCCTTAGCCTGCCCCATAGCTGGTTCATGAGCTCTCCGAAGGCATCCTTGGACTCGTCGTCAAGCTCTGCCACCTCTTCTCCCATTATCTTGCCCACGAAGCCGAGGACGGAGCTCTCGGGCCACAGGGATGATAGGTGGCCACTACCCCCTTTGATTATCTCTATTCCCGACTCGTAGTAGCGCGGCTCGGACGGGTCCAGCTCTACCTCTTCGAGGGGATTCAACTCGGTCTCGTCGATGGTTACCTGTCCTGGCTCCATGAAGAAGCCGGACACCACCTCTCCTAAGCTCTTTACGTTCTCTATGAAGTTGCTGGGGATCCCCCTGGGTTCAGCCACCTTACTCCTCCTCTTCTACCTCGTGGGAGAGTACCAGTATCTCTTCCACCTTGAACGCCCGTATTCCCCTAAGTATTCCCACGATTCCCTTGAATATCTCTTCGGCCCCTATCTTGAGCTTGAGTGGGGCGTGAACGGGGGTGGGTAGCCTGATAAGGTCCCCGCTCTCCATGTCCAGCACCTCTCCCACCGTTATCTTGGTCTCTCCCAGAATGGCGTTCAAATCAACCTTTGCGTTGAGCACGTGTTTCACTATTCGTTGCCTATCTTCTTCCGAGACCTCCCTTGTTCCGGTGAACCACTCCTGGCTCAGGTTGCTGCTGATGGGCTCCAGGGCTATGGCGGGGATACAGAGGTTCATCATTCCCTGCACCTCTCCTATCCTCACCTCGAACACCACCAGAACCACCACCTCGTTTGGGGAGACTATCTGTATGAGGTGAGGGCTTGTCTCTTTCACCTCTACCACGAACTCTATCTCTTCCATGGCTTCTGACCAGACGAAGCGAAGCTCCTCCATGGCTCGCTGGATCACCCCGTCCAGTATGTCCACTTCCAGGTCGGTGAGGGCCCTCATCTCGTTCAGGGGTTCTCCTGGCCCACCCAAGAGCCTGTCTATCATTGGAAAAGCCAGGGTGGGGTTGATCTCGAAGGCCGCTTTACCCTCTATGGGTTGTATGCCCACGACGCAGAAACAGGTCGGATCGGGAAGGGACATGAGGAACTCCGAATAGGAGATCTGGTCTATGGAGACCAGGTTCACCTCAACTATGCTTCTCAGGTATGCCGACAGCACTGAGCTGAAGTTTCGGGCGAAGCGGTCGTGTATGAACTGGAGAAACCTCATCTGGTCCTTGGAGATGCGGTCGGGACGCTTGAAGTTGTAGGGAACCACCGTCTTCCGGGAGGTGAACCGCTCTGTGGCGGTCTCCAGTTCCACCTCCTCCTCGGTCTGTATCATCGAGAGAAGGGCGTCGACCTCGTCCTGACTCAGTATCTCTGCCATCTATTCTCCCCGTTTACTCACGCTTTACCGTAGAGCTTATCCATCTCGTCCTTCAATCTCAACATGGCCCGGGAGTGGAGTTGGGAGACCCGCGACTCGGATACGTCCAGCACCTTCCCTATCTCCTTCATGGTCAGGTTCTCTTTGTAGTAGAGGGAGAGTATCAGCTGATCCCTTTCGGGCAGTCTCTCTATGGCCTTGGAAAGC
>CAZMTB010000188.1:0-2826 GCA_964569095.1 uncultured Aquificales bacterium | reverse complement strand
TACCGCATGTTCACCTCCCGGGCCGAGCATCGTCTCTTACTGAGGGAAGACAACGCTGACCTGCGTCTCATGGAGAAGGGTTACGAACTGGGACTAATAGACAGGGAGAAGGTGGAAGAGATGAGGGAGCGGCGCAGGCTGATAGAGGAGGAGATGGCCCGCCTGAAGCGCACCTTTGTGAAGCCTTCTTCCCAAGTCAACCGTTACCTGGAGTTTGTGGGCTCGGCTCCCCTGGAGTCTCCGGCTTCTCTGGCCCAGATCCTCAAGCGTCCCGAGATTACCTATGGGCATCTTATGAAGCTGGACGATCACCCCAGGAACCTGCCCGAGGGGGTGATCCGTCAGGTGGAGATTCTGTGCAAGTACGAGGGTTATCTGGCCCGCCAGGAGAGGGAGGTTAAGCGATTTCAGCATTTGGAGCGCATTCTCATACCCCAGGACCTGGACTACGACCGAGTACCTGGTCTCTCCCACGAGGTGCGCCAGCTATTGAGAGAGATCCGTCCCCGGTCTTTGGGCCAGGCCTCCCGCATATCGGGTGTCACTCCCGCTGCCATTTCGGCCCTAATGGTTTACCTGGAGGGACTGAGGAGAAAGGCGGGATAGCTGGAAGCGCGATCACAAATTTCCCATCTGGATGGTAGGTTGATTCTGAGATAATTATAAGGCTGTTTAATGGTGTGACTTTTGGATAGTTTCGATGGGGGATGGGGTGGTGGAGGATTCAAAAAGAATCAGGGATTTTCGGGATAGATTGATCAGGTTGACTGTAGAGCGGCTTCTTCACTGGGAGACCAGTCATCCTGAGATGAGGGGACAGGTGGAGAGGGTGGAACAGGTGCTTCGTGATCCAGATTTGATTGTGAGGTCTAGAACGGACCCAGAGGTGGAGCTCTTTTACAGATATTAAGAAGTGACACCTGTGACCGAGAAGTATCTTTGTGTTGTTGTCAAGGTTTTGGAAAGAGATGCTTTCATAATAACCGCTTACTTCACAGATTCGGTGAAGAAGGGGGAGGTGTTATGGGAAAGAAAATAAAGGTGTGGTACGATAAGGAAGCGGACTATTTGGAGGTTCTATTTGAAGAAAAGGCGGGCTATTTCAGAGAAACGGAGAATGATGCAGTGATGGAGAAGGTAGACAGTGAGGGGAATATCATAGGCTTTTCTATTTTAAAGGTTAGTAAATTGAGGGAGGAGCCTCTGTCCGTGGAGCTGAGGAGCAACGTGGCTTGATGTAATAGGGTCAATTTCCGATGGTGAAAAGACCCATACTAATGAGGGCCCATATTAATTTGGAGGTTTTCTGCTATCAGTAATTTTCTTTGGGCGGGGAGTTTTTTCAGAAGGATCAAGGGTTTGATTTGGGCTTAGGATGGGAGTCAAGGGAGCATGCGTGTTCTCCTCACCGGTGCTACGGGGTTTGTGGGGACTCATCTTGTGACCGCCCTGGTGGACGCGGGGCATCGGGTAGTAGCCCTGGTTCACGAGAGGGACGGAGTGTTGCCCTCTGGCGTGGAGAAGGTGAGGGGGGATGTGCTGGATGTAGATTCCCTGGAAAGGGCAATCAGGGGTTGTCAGGCGGTGGTTCACCTAGTGGGCATCATCCGGGAGTTTCCTGCTAAGGGGGTCACCTTTAAGCGACTCCATGTGGAGGCCACCCGGAACGTGCTCCGGGCCTGTGAAATGGAAGGGGTCTCTCTCTTTCTCCACATGAGCGCCCTGGGAGCCCGGGGAGACTCCCCTGCCCGTTACCACCAGACCAAGTTTGCTGCCGAGGAGCTGGTGAGGCAAAGTGGTTTGGATTATGCCGTTTTTCGACCTTCCCTCATTCTCGGGCCCGGCTCCCAGTTCCTGGAGGATATGAGGAGACTCATGGGTTTCAGACTGGTGGGTCTGGTGGGAGGTGGCAGGTACAGGCTCCAGCCTGTGGCCATTACTGACGTGGTTCGGGCTTTTGTTCTTGCCCTGGAGCGCAAGGATCTGAGGGGTAGAACCTGGGAGTTGTGTGGTCCCAGAATCTACACTTTGAAGGAGTTGCTGGAGGCCATGGCCCGTGCATGGGGCAAGGGGGTGGTTTTCTTCCCCTTGCCCGCAGGGTTATTGGGTTTTATGGCCCGGTTTCTGGATAGGTTTTCCTGGTTCCCCGTCACCCGAGAGCAGTTGCTCATGCTGGAAGAGGGAAGCGTGTGTGGCGATGACACTTTTTATTCAGTGGCAGGATTTGCTCCCATAGAGGTGGAGGGGGTTTTGAAGGAGGTCTGATCTTCGGGGGCCAGGAGCTCCATGCGTATGGCTTTATAGATGCAGGCTTTAATGCAGAAGCCGCACACCACGCACTTGCTGGAATCGAAGATCACGTTGTATTCGGGGTCCAGGGAAAGGGCTCCCGTGGAGCATACTCCTACGCAGGCCCCACAGTGGACACAGCGGTCTTCGTCCCGGACGATGTTGCCGTTGAGGTAGTGGACGGATACTCCGGTGGCCTTGACGAACTCCACGGCCTGACGGATGTCGTTGTCATCTCCCATGAGCTCTAAAACCAGCAACCCTTCCTCTTCTGGGGTGATGTAGGCTTTTAGAATGTTGAAGTCCAGATTGTACTTCTTCACCACCGTAGAGGTGATAGGCTTGTCCACCACCTCTTTGGGAAACCTCAATATCACCTTTGCCGATGCCATTTTCTCCTCCTTCTCACAAAAGGGAGAGGTAACGCTCTCCCGTATCCGGAAATAAGGTGACTATTACCTTGTTTTCCATGTCCTTGTCCAAGGTCAAGGCCCCTTCAAGGGCTGCCCCCGAAGATATTCCCACGAAAAGACCTTC
>CAZMTB010000187.1:0-2851 GCA_964569095.1 uncultured Aquificales bacterium | reverse complement strand
ACCCAGACCAGAATAAAGATGGGAAAGTGGAATGCGACCAGCAACGAATGTGTTGAGAGATAGCCATCACGAAGCAAGGAGGAGAGGGCTTCCCGATAACCAGGGATTCACCCTGCTGGAGGCCCTGATAGCCATAACCCTGCTGGCACTCATGATGCTGGCCCTTTACCGCTCCGCGGCGATGATAATGACCCGCAACGTAGAGAACACCCTGAACGACGAGGCCGTAAAGGTGGCCAACGAAGTGATAGAAGACCTTAGAAACCAAGGCTTCAGCTCCCTATCCTCGGGAACAGAGACCATCACCCGAAGGGTACGGGGATTCACCCAAACATTCACCGTTGAGAAGACCGTGATCAACTTCTCCACTGCCGCAAGGGTCACCGTGACCGTAAGGTGGACCTACGGGGGAAGGTCTCACAGCTACTCCATGGTAACGGTGATAGCAGACCACGGATGAGAGAGGAAAGAAGGTGAACCAGAGAGGAATGACCCTTATAGAGCTGCTGATAGCACTGGTTATAGTGATCCTGGTGCTGGCAGCGGCATTCTGGAGCTTCGCAAGGCTGTTTCAGGGATTCAAGTCGCAAACTAAGGTCTCAGAGGCACACATATCGTCCATCATCGCCTTTGAGCTGCTAAGAAAAGACCTGGAGATGGCGGGCTTCGGAGTGCCCTACAACTGCAGCGGAATAACCTTCAGTGAAGCAGCACCCTCTACTTCCCCTCCTCCCGATCCCTCAACCTACAATGTAACCCCACTCAACGTTACCCCTTTCACCCTTGACGACAACGGAAATCCCGCAGGCAACTCTGACTACCTGGTGATACGAGCAGCCTTCAGTCCATACGACGGGGAGACCACGAAGTGGGCATACTTCAAGGCAGAAAACGGAACCTGTCCCCTAACCTTTGGAGACGGACCGTTCAGCGAAAACACAAACGTGGTGGTGGAAGACGGGGAAGACAACCTAAGGGCCATCCAAACATCGGGAACCAATTGGAGGTTCAGGATAACCAGTGCGTCGAGCCTCAACACCTGTCCCGACTGCATGACCGATCAGCACTTCTACCTAGTGTACGGGATAGCCTCCGACAACGACACCTCTCCAGACATCAGGGCTCCTTTCAACAGGGTAGACTACTACTTAGCCACTCCCACCGGAGGTTTACCGGCAAGGTGCTCATCCACCACCTATGAGCTCTACCGGGCCCAGATGAATCACAAGGATGGAACCTTGAACCGTCAACCCGTCTTAGACTGCGCCAGAGACTTCCAGGTCGCCTTCAAGATAGACGCCTCTTGGAATTCGACACTCTCCTCCGTCACCTCCGCCTCGGACCAGAAGGAGAAGATCAAAGAGGTAAGGGTCTTCGTGCTTTACCAGGAAGGCCAGAAGGAACGGGAGGAGGTTTCAAACGGCACCATAACCCTGGGAGATTCCGATACGGGAGCGCTAAGCACCTTCACTCCAACCGGGGACGAGAGGCATTACCGCTGGAGGGTGAAAGAGATAAGCGTAAAACCCATGAACCTGGGGAGATAGCAATGAGAGACCGTTTTTCTCGAAAAAGAGCAACGAGAAGATCGTACACATCAGTGCTAAACAGCAAAGAGGGGGTGGCCCTCATAGCAACTCTCATACTGGGGATGATCGCTATCTCCTTCACCCTAACAATGCTCTACCTGGCAAGGGAGGGTTCTCGCATGTCGGGCATAGAAGGAAGATACCAGGAGGCCCTCCAGGCCGCCAAGGGAGGGGCAGAGATAATGATAGACTACATAAGGCAGTTCGACGACGACCACCCCGTTACAAGCACCTCCGACCTACCACCGTCAACCCAGAACCTCTGCAGCTCCATGACGTACCCCTCTGGAAACTGCACGGACTCAAGTGGAATCCACTACTACCCCGACACGGGAACCTCCTGCCTCGCCTACGTAGGTAACTACACGGTCTCTATAAGGATAACCGACTCGGAGTGCGCCGCCCAAGGTTCTGTATCAAGCCAGCAATGCGTATGCTTTCACAGCATAACCGCCCAAGCAATAAACAACCAGAACCACAACGAGAAGGCAACCGTTCAGGTACTCTACAAGGTGAGCTACCAGTAGTGGTGCCGGAGGCGGGAGTCGAACCCGCACGGGCATACACCCGGGGGATTTTGAGTCCCCTGCGTCTACCAGTTCCACCACTCCGGCGAGAAACGCAGCGCCTTAAATAAGAGACCCCAATAGGGAGTGTCAAGTAGAGACCTCTTCCCTAAGCCTCAAGACAGTGGCCATGTTCTTTCGGTCAAGAGCACCATCACCCGGGGTCTCCATTATTGCAGGAAGTCCCTGCAAGGCCTCGTGTCCAATGATGTTTCTGAAGGCATCCAACCCCATCTCTCCCTCCCCTATGTGCCAGTGCCTGTCTACCCTTGACCCAAAAGGGGTCTTCGAATCGTTCAGGTGGACCACCTTCAACCTGTCGAGTCCCAACAACCTGTCAAACTCCTCCAGAACCTCGTCGAGACCCTCCCGGGTGTGAACTGGCATTCCAGCCTCAAAGGCGTGAGCCGTGTCAAAACAGATGCCAACCCTATCCTTCTGCTCCACTCCTTCCATTATACTCGCCAGCTCTTCAAGACTCGTCCCCACCTCACTACCCTGACCCGCCGTGTTTTCAAGCAATACTGTTACCTCCACAGCGGTCTCTCTCGTCTCCTCTAAGGCAACATTCAAGGCGTCCACCACCCTGGCCATCCCCTCCTCCAAGGGCAATCCTTTCCTCTTTCCCAAATGCGTAACCAGGTAAGGCACCCCCAAAACCCGACACCGGACAATCTCGTCAACAAAAACATCGAG
>CAZMTB010000186.1:0-5698 GCA_964569095.1 uncultured Aquificales bacterium | reverse complement strand
CATGGAGAAAGGGGTGCCCGTAGTTGCAGCCTCTATAGCCTCGGTGCGCAAGGGCGCATTGATGGCGGTATACTCCGACTACTATGAATGTGGAAAAGAGGCAGCAACTCTCGTGGATTTAATATTGAACGGTGAGCCATTATCCAAAATCCCCCCCCATCCTACAAAGAGCCGTCACGTTGCCGTAAACTTAGAAACAGCGAGAAAACTGGGAATAACTCTACCCAGAAATCTCCTGCTAAGGGCGATGAAGATAATCGGAGCGGACACCGACTCCCGATGAGATAAGGGAAGCTTCGAGACCCCAGATGACGATCTTACCCAGAAAAATCCTCCATAGAATGCTACTAATCATCTTGATAGCAGTAGTTGTACCCGCAATGTTCACTGGATGGGTACTTTACCTCCAAAGAGGCAAAGCCCTCAGGGCCGTAGATAAGGCCCTTAAAACCAGATTCTCGGAGATAGAGGAAAAAGTGACCTCCAAAACCGAGGAGATGGGAAAAACCATGGTGCGCCAGAAGGCCCTGGACGTGGCCCTTGAGATAGAACTATACCTAAAGCTACATCCCTCAACGGTAAAAGAACTGATAAACGATTCATCGTTCCAGAGCATAGGAGTACAACCTATCGGAGAGAAAGGGTACACCTTTGTCATAGCCCCAGCTCTCAATCTTACAGTTGCCCATCCCATTCCCGGGATTAAAGGGAAAAAGTATCCCAAAATCATCGCCTCATCCCCTAAATTAGTCCGGATGTTCTCAGAGGCCCAAAAAGGGAGACCAGTAGAAGGTACCTATTTATGGAGCAAGGAAAAAGGCTCACCACCCGTAGAAAAATTTGCTTTTCTATTTCCCATAGCAGTCAAAACAAAGGACAGTATAACCCTGGTTGCAGGGGCAACCTCATGTGTGTCCGAATTCATAAAACCCATATCTCTCTCTAAAGATGTGTTTAGAAGTGCAGTTGTAAAGATGAAGAGATTCTTACAAATAAGCTCCACGAACTTGGTAATCTCCGTCATGGGAATCTTTCTAATCTCCATAATACTGGGAGGTTCACTTGCCTTTCTCATTGCTTCGAACATCACCACAACCATAACCGCCCTGAAAGAGGGCATGGAGAGGGTGAACAAGGGCGATCTCTTAGTAAGAATAGACACTTCAAACACCGGGGAGCTAAAGGAGCTGGAGGAAGACTTCAACGTCATGGTGGAGAAGCTAAGGAGCACCACCATATCTCAGGAGTTCCTCGAAACAGTGATACATTCTCTACCCTCAGGAATCGCTCTGGTAGATAATAACATGAAGATCCTTTTCTGGAACAGAGAGGCGGAAAACCTTACTGGTTTTGCTGAGAAAGAAGCCAAAGGGAGGAGAATATGTGAACTCCTTAGCGTATCTTCCGATCACGAGATCTGTGGAGTTTCGAATTCAATCTCTCCCTCATCAGAACTAGATAACACACCAATAGTGAGAATGATTACTTCCAAAAGCGAGACAAAACTATACTTTTTATTCCAATACTCCAAGATAGATCATCCTCACCAAAAAGAGGTAGCAGGAGTGATAAGCTTCATCGATATCACCCGTCAACAACAACTAGAACAGCAACTAGCGCACGTACAGAAGATGGAAGCGATAGGAGTATTAGCTGCAGGAATAGCCCACGATTTCAACAATATGCTGGGTGCTATATTGGGAAATCTAAATCTAATCAGTATGACAGCAGAAGAAGAAGGAAACTACAAGGAGATAGCAGAATATGCTTATTCAGCCGAGAAGGTAGTGCATCAAGCGGCTCAAGTCACAAGAAGACTCTTAGCATTCACCAAACAAACTCCTATGGTGATGAAAACTATCAATCCCGCCTTGATAATTAAAGAAACCATAGAAATTCTCTCACGAACTATAGACAAAAGAATATCAGTAGTAGCAAATATCCAGAGCGACCTATGGAATATAAAAGCCGATCCGGCAGAGCTTCAACAGATATTGATGAATCTCTGCCTCAATGCAAAAGACGCCCTGATGGAGAGAATAGATGGGAGGTGTGAGCATAAAAAGTCTTTGAAAGAGGATCCCCCGCGATTGGTCATCTCCGTGGAGAACCAGATTATAGGCGAGACTTACGTATTTAATCATCCCTCCGCTAGTCCAGGGAGATTCGTGAGATTCGTAATATATGACAATGGCTGCGGAATGGGAGAAGATACATTGGATAAAATATTCAATCCATTCTTCACCACCAAGGAATTGGAGAAAGGAACAGGACTGGGCTTGGCCACCGTGTACGGCCTCGTAAAACAGCACAATGGCTGGATAGCCGTGGAGAGCAAATACGGAGAAGGAAGCCGGTTTGAGTTCTACATTCCTGCCTTAATCCCCACAGAACCAACAAAAGATAAATCTACCTCAAGAAAAGACGCAAAAGCTGGCCTGACTCAGAAAATCTCCCATGGCCTCCCCCTAACCATTCTGCTGGTAGACGACGAGGAACCAATAAGAAAAACTGGAAAGACAATTCTCGAACACATGGGTCATAAAGTAATCCTAGCAGAGAACGGGGAAAAAGCTATCAAGCTTTACGAAGAGAGAAGGCCTGACCTAGTGATCCTCGACATCACCATGCCGGTACTTTCAGGCAAAGATGCCCTGAAAAGAATCATGGAGATAGACCCAGAGGCAAAGGTGGTAATATCTTCAGGACACCCCTTCGAGAGCTCTGCAAAGGAGCTGCTCGACCTGGGGGCGAAACTCTACTTACAGAAACCCTTCAGAATCAAAGACATAAAAGAGGCCATAGAGAAGGTCTTTGACTAAAGTCCCAGGCCAATCTCCTCCGCCAAGGCCCGTCCTGCCTCGCCAGCCCCCATGCGCAGAGACCAGGTAACCGCCCCCGAGAGGGGAGTGGCATCGGGGTTTATCTCGACAACCCGTCCCCCTGCTGCAAGGGTGTTCTCTGGCAGACCAGCAGCGGGATAAACCACCGCCGAGGTACCGATAACCAGCATAAGATCGGCATTGGAGGCAGCCTGCAGGGCCCTCGCCCAGACGTCTTGGGGAAGTGCCTCTCCAAACCACACCACATTTGGCCTCAGCAGGGCGCCGCACCGGGGACACCGGGGTGGGATCTCGGGCAGGGGAACCTGGGTGTTTTCGGTAATCGTTCCCTCCTGGGTACACCTAACCTTCCAGATGTTGCCGTGCACCTCCTCTATTCGCGTGCTGCCCGCCTTCTTGTGCAAGCCGTCTATGTTCTGGGTCACCACCACCAAGTCTGGGCATATCTTCTCAAGGGCCGCAACGAACCTGTGACCGTCGTTGGGTTCCAAGGGAGCGATGAGTTCGCGGCGCCAGTTGTACCACTCCCACACCAGCTTTGGATCCCTGGCAAAGGCCTGGGGAGTGGCAAGCTCCTCCGGCCGGTACTGCTTCCAGAGACCGTCCTTGCCCCTGAAGGTGGGCACACCGCTCTCTGCCGATATTCCCGCCCCCGTGAACACCACTATCCTCTCGGCCTCACGAATCGCCTGCGCAACCTCAGATATCTCTCCCATCTGCGCCTCCTTCTATCCCCTACAAAATCTCCCTCACTTGTTGTTATACCCTCACCTGCAGGTGTAGATAAAGGGTGAAGCGAGGAAAGGAGGAGCCAATGAGAAGGGTTAGGCGAGCCTACTACGACCTCTTCTCCAAGATCTACGATCGAATCATTGCGCTTCACTCCAGGGACAGCGCCGGAGAGCTTAGGGGGTTTCTGTCGGCCAAGGTGACAAATCCCAAGGGTCTTCCCCTTCTAGACATCTGCACGGGCACCGGTTCCGTTGCCTCGAGGCTCCGCCAGGATCACGGCGTGCCCGTGGTGGGACTGGACTTCTCGTGGGGAATGCTCTCCAAGGCAAGGGCCAAAGACCCAGAAGTGCTCTGGGTGCTCGGAAGCGTAACACAGCTACCCTTCAAAGGCTCCTCCTTTGGGGCCGTAACCTGCTCCCACGCCTTCTACGAGTTGAAAGGTAAAGAGCCCTTCTGGACCCTGGGGGAGGTGAGGAGAGTGCTCAGATCCAAGGGATCCTTCCTGATGATGGAGCACGAGATGCCAACACATCCCATCATCAAGGCCCTATACTACATCCGCCTTCTTGCCCTGGGATCCCTCAGTGCAGCGAGGATGAGAAGGAGGGAAGAAGAGGTGTTCGGCAGGTTCTTCCAAGAGGTAGAGAGGGTATCGAGCCCCACGGGCAAATCAACCCTGCTCATCGCAACCAAGGGGTCACCCGATGCTTGAGGTAGGAGAGAAGAGAGACCCTCGCAGAACCGTATCCCTGCTTCTAATACTGGTGGGGGTGGCTGCCGTTGGAGTGGACGTAGCCTCCATCTTGACCAAGAGGGAGATATGCCCCTTCACGGGTTGCCGGCTCGCCGCATCCTCCCACTACTCCTCCATCTTGGGAGTTCCCCTTCCCCTACTGGGCCTTGGTTTCTTCGTGGTAACCCTGGTACTTGTGTGTTACAGGCGAGGACTACGGTGGTGGCTCGCCCTGGGCACGGGATTCTCGGCCTACCTGGTATTGGTGCAGGTGCTGGTGCTGCACAAGCTCTGTCCCCTCTGCATAGTGGTGGAGGCAGTAACCGTCCTCCTACTCTTGGTGAACTGGAGCTGGGAGAGCACAAAGAGCTGCCTGGTGCTGATTCTCCTCTCCTTCCTGGCATCGCACATGCTCTACTTCCCCCCCTTCCTGCCCAAGGATAGCACGGGCAAGGCGAATCCACCCTCCAAAAAGGAACACAGGGCAGAGAAGGAGATGCTGGAGAGGCTCTTCACCTGGCGCAACGAGAAGGGCACCAACTGCGGGAGGTGGGAGCTCTTCTTCGATCTCGACTGTCCAGGATGCGCCAGCGTGATCGAGACCCTCGGCAAAGACGTGGCAAACCGCAAGGTAGAGATCGTCTTTCGCGACGTGCTGGTACACAAGGGGGCATTTGGAAAGAGCTGCGAGCTGGTGAGGCAGCTGCAACGGGGAGGAGACATCTGGAGGCTACTGAAAGATCTGCACGAGGCCCCCGACAATGGAGTACCTAAACCCGACCCGCTGACAGAGAAGAAGGTGAAGGCCCTGCTCGACTACAACCTAAAGGAGCTGCTCTCATTGCGAGGGAGACTGGTTCCCACCTTGGTGGTCACCAAGGGTTTAAAAACCTGCATCTACGCGGGACCAAAGGCGATAAAAGAGTACCTGAAGGAAAGCCAGCCCAAGGGAAGCATTCCTCCCCTCTGGAATCTGGGAGAGCCAGGGGTGTGTGCGCCAAACAAGGAGTGCCAGTAACTACTCCTCCAACCCTTTAAGCTGCTCCCTGACCTGGGGATGAATGCTGCGAATGTGTAGGTCTTGCTGGGGAAAGGGGATCTCTATTCCGGCCTCGCCGAGCCTGCGGTAAAGGGCAAAGTAGTAATCGCTCTTTAAACCGGTCTTGCTCTTCACGCCGTGCATCTTGATCCAGACCACCAAGGTGAAGTTCAAGGAGGAGTCCCCGAAACCATCGAACCAGACGTGTATGGAATGCTGGGGATCCTCCACGGTTATTCCCACGTCCCGAGCGGCCTCTTCGGCCAGCCTCGACACCTCGTCGGGATCAGAACCGTATGCCACCCCAAAGGGTATCCTCAGGCGCCTCCAGTCGTCCTCGTAGGTCCACGT
>CAZMTB010000185.1:0-5251 GCA_964569095.1 uncultured Aquificales bacterium | reverse complement strand
CTTCGGCCTCGAATGGTCAAGTCTATAATGCCGATGCTACGAAATGGTTATGGTCTCGTACTTGTTCTTGGCATCCCACTCCTTCAGTACCCTGCGGAGGAGTTTCCCAGTAGGCGTAACGGGCAAGGTGTCGCAGAAGCACACCGCCCTGGGCTGCTTGTAAACGGCAATGTGCTCCTTCACCGATACCGCTATCTCCTTGGCCAGCTCCGGGGAGGGAGAGTAACCCTCTGCCAGGATCACGTAGGCCTTGGTGATCTCTCCCCTAACTGGATCGGGAGAACCGATAACGCCTGCATCCTTCACCGCGGGGTGCTTCTTCAAGGCGTCCTCCACCTCGGCAGGACCGATACGGTAACCGGAGCTCTTGATCATATCGGACTCGCGGGAGACGAAGAAGATGTACCCATCGTCGTCCATGTAAACAGCGTCACCCAGCTTCACCCTGCCGTTGAAGATGCTCTCGGTCTGGTTCTTCATGAGCCTCTCGCCGTCGGCGTAGGGCTTCCAGTAGAGGGCACCCGTGGGTCCCTGGCAGGTTAGCTTGCCGATGTTGCCAGGGGCAACCTCGTTGCCATCCTCGTCCAGAATCTTGATGTCGTGGCCCGGAATGGCGATACCTATGGAGCCCGCCTTGGGCCTCATGTTCACCGCGTTGGAGGTGATCAGGTGAACCATCTCGGTGGCACCAAGCCCCTCGTAAATGGGAATACCAACCTTGTCGAGCCAAGCGTCAAAGGTCTCCTTCCCAAGGGCATCACCACCGGTGGTGAACATGCGCACGGAGCTGATGTCGTAGTCGTTGAAGTTCTCCATGGCAAGCAGACGCCTGTAGGCAGTGGGAAGACCGGTAAGCACGGTCACCCTGTGCTTCTGGATCACCGACATGAGGTCGTCTGGATCAAACTTGCCCATGAGAGAGACAGTGGCCCCGGCGTAGAATGGAATGAGAGCAAAGGTTCCAAAGCCCGCCGCAAAGGACACGGGGGCAGAACCGCCCAGTATGTCTCCCTCAACCAACCTCCACACGTACTTGTTAACCAGGTAGCACTCAGGCAAAAGCTCCTTTATGAAGTGGACGCAGCCCTTGGGAGGACCGGTGGTTCCGGAGGTGTAGAGGATAACCCCTATGTCGTCGGGGGTCATTGACTCGCTTATCATGGTGGTGCTCCCCTTATCGAGCAGTTCCGCATAAGAGAGCATATTCTTCTCCTTGGCGGTATTGGGAGGACCACCCACAACGATCACGTTCTTCGTGAACTGGAAGTCACCCCTGGCCTTCTCAACCTCTTCCAACAGAGGGAAGCTAACAAAGATGTACTTGGCCTCGGCGTTGTTCAAGGTGAATGCGATCTCGTCCTTGGTCCACAGGGGAGACATGGGAACCGGAATTGCACCGAGCCTCATCACCGCGAAGATGGCCGCCAAGACCTCGGGGCAGTTCACCATGCGTATGGAGACGCGGTCCTGCTTCTCAACCCCCAGCTCTGCCAGGCTGTTGGCCAGCCTTATGGAGGCCTCCTGAAGCTCGCCGTAGGTCACAACCTTGTCTCCAAAGAGGATTGCCCGGTTGTTGGCCTTCCCCGCCCGGATGTGCTTGTCAACCAGGCAATCTGCCAAGTTGACGTTCTCAGGCATCACGAACTCTTCGGGAATCTTGTAGTCCGGCCACAACTCACGGGGGGGCAGATAGTTCTCAGGTATCTGGGCCATAACTTTATACCTCCTCAACTAAGATTTAATGGGTCTCATCCCTCCAGTGGGTTTCTCAAAACCCGGTTTGCAATTACCATCACCCTCCATACCGGTCAAGTGCCAGTTGTCACAAAATCGCACATCCCTTGAAGGCAGAAGCGGAAAGAGAAGAAACACCCCAGAACCGCCATTTTATTAACCCGGGTCGACGGGGAACGAGGTTGCCACCACGGGCAGGTTTTAGTAGGCAAGGTTCACATGGAAAGAGAGATACTACTCCACGGCGCCTCCATCTTCTTCTTTCTCTTCGTGCTGCTGAAAGGGTCCGACTTCTTCCTGGAAGGGGCAGTGGCAATAGCCGAGAGGCTCTCAATACACCCCTACTGGATAGGAATAACCGTGGTATCCATAGGCACCTCACTGCCGGAACTCGCCGCCTCCGTGGCAGGAATCCTGAAGGGCACCCCAGCCATCATGGTGGGCACCGTGGTGGGCAGCAACGTGGTGAACCTCGCCCTGGTAGCGGGAGTGGGCATACTGATCAGGCCTCTGGACTCGTGGAGCCGCAGAGAGGCCATTGCCATGGCTTCCATGGTGATAGCCTCCCTTGCCCTTTGGGGCGTATCCTTCTTCTCAACTGTACCCCATTGGGTAGGGGTGGTCATGCTGCTCTTCTACGCACTTTACCTCTTCGTTCTCAAAGGGGAACCTGAAGAGAAGGCAGAGGGCGAGGAGGAGGAAAGGCACAATATAACGCCCCTAAGGGTGCTTCTGTGGATTGCGGGACTGGCCATGGTGATACTCGGATCCAACCGCGCCGTGGAGCATGCCCTGAAGCTGGCAGAAATACTAAGGGTTAACAGCGGATTCATCGCGCTGATCATAATATCGGTGGGAACCTCGCTTCCGGAGCTCGGGGTCACCATCACCTCGGCAGCCAAGGGCCACGGAGAGATCATGCTGGGAAACGTGGTGGGCAGCAATGTGGCAAACATTCTGCTCATATCCGGGCTCTCCTTCACCTTTGCCAAGGTTGGGGTGTCTCCGACGATCAGAACGATTGCCATTCCCTACATGGTGGCAGTGGCCATTGCCTTCATGCTCATGTGCAGAATAAAAAGGCGTCTTTCGAGACTGGACGGTGCCATACTCCTAATCACATATATTATTTTCCTAATACTCTCCTTCACCTATTTGACAGGAGGATAATCTGCCACTATAAGGCCACCCATACTTCGGTTGGGAGGCTGTCTAAGCTGTTCATGAAGGCAGGTGGATTGGCAGCAAACTGTGTTAGAGGGGAAGAGGGGGATGACACCCCGGCGGGCCTCAGGAACCTTCTTTACACCTTACCTTTGCGTTGCTTTAGAGGGATGAGAGACTTGCATACAAAGAGAAGCAAAACGCCTTACCGCTCACCGTGATACCCCTGTTCTTCAGCGGAACCCCTGGCTTCAACCAGAGGCTCTCGGAGATACTGAAGAGGGGCGAGACCTTCGAATCACACTTCCAGGAGGACGTGAACTCCATCTTGGCGGAGGTGCGCTCCAGGGGCGACGAAGCGGTGGCACATTACACCGCGAGGTTCGACGGAATAGACATAAAAGAGACGGGATTCGCCTTCTCCCAGGAGGAGGTGAAGGCCGCCCTGAACTCCCTCTCCCCTGGGCTAAGAGAGGCCATAGAGGTGGCAGCAGAACGCATATTCCAGTTCCACCTCAGGCAGAGGGAGGAGAGCTGGTTCTACTCCGAGGAGGACGGCAGCATACTGGGTCAGCGTGTGATCCCCCTGGAAAGGGTGGGCATATACGTCCCTGGAGGCCGTGCCTCCTATCCCTCGTCGGTCTTGATGAACGCGCTCCCCGCCAAGGCGGCAGGGGTGAAGGAGATAGTCATGTGCACCCCCACTCCCAACGGCTTCGTAAACCAGACGGTGCTTGCCGCCGCGGCAATCGCGGGGGTTAGCAAGGTGTTCCGAATAGGGGGTGCCCAGGCGATCGCCGCCATGGCCTACGGAACCCAGAGCGTACCAAAGGTGGACAAGATCGTTGGACCGGGCAACATATTCGTCGCCCTGGCAAAAAAGACGGTGTTTGGAACCGTGGGGATAGACATGGTAGCAGGTCCCAGCGAGATTCTGGTGCTGGCAGACCACATTGCGGTTCCCGCCTTCGTGGCAGCCGACCTGCTCTCACAGGCCGAGCACGATCCCCTGGCATCCTCCATCCTGGTCACCACCTCCCGAGAGACGGGAGAGGCGGTGGCAGAAGAGGTGGAGCGGCAGTTGAAAGGGCTACCCCAGGCCCAGGGAGAGGTGGCCCGAGAGGCCATTGAGAGGTTTGGAGCGGTCTTCGTGGTGAACTCGAGGGACGAGATGGCGGAACTCGCCAACGGAATCGCCCCAGAACACCTAGAGATAGTGGTAGAAGATCCATGGGGCCTGATGCCCCTCATCAAGAACGCCGGGGCGGTCTTCCTGGGCAACCACTCAACAGAGCCCATTGGAGACTACATCGCCGGCCCCAATCACGTGCTTCCAACGGGAGGAAGCGCCAGGTTCTCGTCTCCCCTTCACACGGGAGACTTCGTGAAGAGATCAAGCATAATCCAGGTAAAAGAGGGGCTATTCAAAGAACTGGCACCTCATGCGATGGCTATAGCTGAGGAAGAAAGGCTATTCGCTCATAAGCGAGCGATAGAGATAAGGGTTGTCCCAAATCCATCCTTTGAAAAAGGAGAGAGAGGATAGAGATGAAGTACATCAAGTGGTACGAAGAGCTCACCATGGAGGACCTGCCCCTGGTCGGCGGGAAAAACGCGTCTCTGGGGGAGATGTTCCAAGAACTGACCCCAAAAGGCATTAACATTCCAGACGGTTTTGCAATCACCGTAGATGCCTATTGGGACGTGGTGGAGTACAACCACCTGAGGGAACAGATCCAGAACGTGCTGAAGAACCTCGACACCCACGACATCGAGAGCATCAGCGTAACCGGAAAGAAGATTCGGGACCTCATCTACCACTCCGAGTTCCCCGAGCAGCTCACCAAGGAGATAACCCAGTGCTACCAGAAGCTTTGCCAGAAGTACGGTCCCGACACCGACGTGGCAGTACGCTCCTCTGCCACCGCCGAAGACCTGCCAGACGCCTCTTTCGCCGGCCAGCAGGACACCTACCTCAACATCAGGGGTGAGAAGACCATCATCGACGCCTGCAAAAAGTGCT
Organism: uncultured Aquificales bacterium; assembly: GCA_964569095.1. Taxonomy (GTDB): domain Bacteria; phylum Thermosulfidibacterota; class Thermosulfidibacteria; order Thermosulfidibacterales; family JALWSI01; genus JALWSI01. Next base: position 330 of record CAZMTB010000185.1, on the reverse strand, counting down.
TTGCCTCCCTCTTCACCAACAGGGCCATCTCTTACCGCTACGACAAGGGATTCGACCAGTTCTCGGTGGGGCTCTCCATAGGAATCCAGAAGATGGTGCGCTCTGACAAGGCCTGCAGCGGGGTGATGTTCACCATAGACACCGAGAGCGGCTTCAGGGACGTGGTCTACATCACCGGTTCCTACGGCCTTGGAGAGATGATCGTGCAGGGAGAGGTGAACCCCGACGAGTACTACGTCTTCAAGCCCACCCTAAAGAATGGCTACAGGGCCGTGGTGCGCAGAAAGCGCGGCAAGAAGCAGTCCAAGATGATCTACTCCGACAAGGTGG
>CAZMTB010000184.1:0-8446 GCA_964569095.1 uncultured Aquificales bacterium | reverse complement strand
CACCTCTCGAATAGTGAAGAAACATCCTTCCAAAGGTGAATGCTCCCTGCAAGCGCCACCATGGGGTCACCTCAAGGTTTGCAACCGCCTCAACGCCGTAGCTCTCGGCGTCTCCCAGATTACCAAAAATGCCCTTTGCTTCAGCGTGCAGGTAAGGTTCTAGGCTCAAGCCGGAATACTCAGGGGTTCTTCCCGCCAACAGCTTTCTATACTTGTTAAAGTACGCCGCTACGTTGAAGTTAAACCTTGGAGAAACCTTGCTACGCAGACCCATCTCGTAAGAAACCACGGTCTCGCTGTCCAGATCTTTGTTACCCTCCCCAAAAACCGCAACAGGCACCGGTCGGCTTGAACCGCTTGGAGGAATCACGGCGTAGAGAAAAGAGATGCTGTGCCTTCCAAAGTCCGGGGTTCTTACTGCCCGGGAAACCGCCATCCACACGCTGTTGTTCTCGTCAATGTGCCACAACAATCTGGCAGTAGGTTGAATTTCCCAGTCGGAGAAGGGGTTATGGCTGAACCTCGATCCAAAAATAAACTTGAGATTAGAACCGAGAGATACCTCATCCTGAAAGAACACGCTGTAAAAGTGATCCCTCCTTTTAGAAGGCCAGAAACCCACCTGATAGGTGTTCCAGAAGTGAGTCCATATGTGGCGGTAGTCTCCTCCTATAGTGAGGAGATGGCGACCTAAAGATGTCTGGTACTCCGCCTCCAGATCCAGCGTGTTGGAGGTGAACGAGTAGTTCTCGTACTTGCGACCCTCGCTCCAAAAGTACCCTTTCAAGGTGCATGAGGTCTTGGGGGAGAACCGGTGCCTCCACTTTCCCGTGACGTGGCCCGTGTCGGAGACCATTTTGTACTTCAGTTCCTCCTGGTACGGGGGTCTCAACGACGCCGTGTAATAGTCCTTGTCCCTTATCCCCTTTGAAATATCTGCCGTTATGGTAACTGTGTCTTTTTCTGACAACTCAGAATCGACCCTGAATCCCCCCGTGAGGTAGCTCCAGCCGTCGTTAGCAGAACCATCCCACAACCACTTTGAAGAATCCCCTTTAGTACCCTTAGCGTAAATCCTGAAAAAGGTACTATCCCCCACACGACCTCCGTATCTAAGGGTGAGCAAGGCCTCATCCTCGTTACCCACGGCCGTGGAAAGGTAGAAACCTTGGGTATCCTTGGCCTTCTTTGTGATTATGTTTATAATACCGTTAACCGCATTCTCTCCCCAAAGGCTCCCTCCAGGACCACGAATCACCTCTATGCGCTCTATGTTGTCAATGGGAATCAGGTGCTCGTCCCAGTAAACCCCCGAGGAGATTGGGGAATATATGCTACGACCGTCGATAAGCACCAGTAGCTTATTAGCAAACTCTCCATTAAACCCCCTTATGCTAACTGCCCAATTATCCGCGTTTATCTTGGCCACCTGAACCCCTGGGGCCATGCGAAGGGCCTGGGGTATGCTGGTCACTCCCGTTCTTTTGAGGTCGTCAGCGGTGATGACAAAAACCGCAGCAGCGGTGTCCGACAGGGGCTGCTCCCTGCGGGAGGCAGAGGTAACCTCCACGTTCAGTAGTTGCTCTAAGCTCATGTCAAAGTAACTCTCTTTGGCAGCAAGAGAGGTAGAAGGAACTGCAAGGAAAGCTAATTGAACGAATAGAACGAATAAAGCCACTCTAACGCTACCGACTCTCCCTTGATACTTTCTCCCAGAAAGGAACAATTCCTCCCAACTCTTCACCACCATTCCCATTCTTTCACTCTCCTCAAAAGGCGATTACCCTATAATTACCCGTAAAAGCATCACACCACCTTCCAAATAACAAGCAAGCTCTTCCTCTCTACACCAAAACTTCCTGTAATGGGAAGAGGCTCAATTCCTACCCACCGAGCAAGGTATGGAGGAACTTAACGACCTTACGGTGAATCTCCCCGGGGGAAGCAGTGGCATCCAAAACCACCACCGTATCGTCCTCCTTCGCCAACTGGAGAAAGCCCTCCCTCACCCTGCGGAAAAAGCTTCCCTCTTCTCTCTCCATCCTGTCCCTACTACCCCGCCGAATCCTTCCAAACACCTCGCCTACCGGAAGGTCCAGCAAAAATGTTATACTCGGCCTGAGGTCCCCAAGAATCCACCTGGACACCTCCTCAAACACCTCTTCCGAAAGTCCCCTCCCGTGACACTGGTAGGCCAAGGTGGATAGAGAGAATCTGTCCGTGATCACCACCTTTCCCTCTTCCAAGGCGGGCAGTATCACCTCTTCCACGTGCTGGGCCCTGTCCGCCAGGTAGAGAAGCAACTCGGCCTTGGGCACTGGATGCCCAGAAGAGTGGAGCAGCAACCGTCGAATCTCCCTGCCCAGCGGGGTTCCTCCCGGCTCCTTGGTGACAACGCAGGGAAAGCCCCGACTCTCCAGATGGCGAGAGAGGAGCTCCACCTGGGTGCTCTTTCCGCAACCGTCTATGCCCTCAAAGGCGACGAAGAGTCCTCGTTCCATCCACCTGCCCCCTGGAGAGCGACAGAGGAAGATACCCTCTCCTTAAACCAGTCACACGATCTCCGTTCCTATACCGCTGTCGGTGAAAAGCTCCAGTATGGTGGCGTGAGGCACCGTTCCTTTGATGATGTGGGCCTTCTTCACCCCGTGCTCCAGGGCGAACATAGCAGCCCTGGCCTTGGGAATCATGCCTCCCCTGATCCTGCCGTCCTCAATCATTGGTTCCACCTCGGCCCTGGGAAGGGTGGAGATGAGCCCACCCTCTTCGTCCAGTATGCCGTCCACATCGGTCATGAAGATCAGCCTCTCGCACCTCAAGGACGCTGCGATGTTGCCCGCCACCCAGTCGGCGTTGATGTTATAGGTGGTACCCTTTTCGTCCACTCCCACCGGGGCTATCACCGGTATGAACCTGCTGTTCTCCAGGGTAGAGATGAGCTCGGGATGCACCTCTGTTATCTCTCCCACGTGTCCCAGATCTATTATCTCCGGTGCCTGGCCCATGGGAGCCTCTTTGGTAATAACCATCTTCTTGGCCATGAAGAGTCCCCCGTCCTTACCCGTGAGACCCACTGCCCGTCCCCCGTGCTTGTTTATCAAGGCAACTATCTCTTTGTTCACCTTGCCCCCAAGCACCATCTCCACCACGTCCATGGTCTCCTCGTCGGTAACCCGCATGCCGTCCACGAACGGGGTCTCCTTGCCCATCTTGTCGAGGGTCTTCCCAATCTGGGGTCCTCCACCGTGCACCACCACGGGATTGATCCCGATGTACTTCATCAACACCACGTCCTTGGCAAAGGAGTCCTTCAGTCCCTCGTCAACCATGGCGTGGCCACCGTACTTCACCACCACCGTCTTGCCGAAGAAGGCCCTGATGTAAGGCAGCGACTCCAGCAGAATGTTGGCCCTCTCAATCAGTCTCTGGTCCAATTCACTATCTCCTCTATTGCGTCAGGCAACGAGCCCAGCATGTCCCCAGCGATCATTCCGTACTCACCGCTCATCTGGGCAGCGAGTTCCCCTGCTCTCCCGTGCAGATACACCCCCGCCCAAGCGGCCTCCGGGGTATCAATCCCCTGGCAGATCAATCCCCCTATTATGCCCGTAAGAACGTCCCCGCTTCCCCCCGAAGCCATTCCAGGGGTTCCCGTGGGGTTCAGGTAGCACTTACCACTGGGCAAGGCGGTCACCGTCCCCGCACCCTTGAGCACAAGAACGACCCCGTACTCCACGGCAAACTCCCTGGCCACCTCAAGTCTCCTCTTCTGGATCTCTGCCACGGGCCTACCCGATAGCCTGGACATCTCCCCTGGATGAGGTGTGAGCACCACAGGTGCCTTCACCCTCTTAAGAACGCCGGGATCAGAGGCCAAAAGGTTTAATCCATCGGCATCCACAACCAAGGGAACCTCGAGCCTCTCCAGCAAGGAGAAGAGCAACTCCCCCGTGGAGGGATCCGTTCCCATTCCCGGTCCAAGGGCAACGGCGGTCTTACCCCTCGCCAACGACAGGATCTCTTCCAGGGCCTGCGATCCTATTCCACCGTTTGGCGCCTCAGGGAGAGGAGCACTCATGGCCTCCATCACCGCTGCCTCGAAGGCCAGGTTCAACCCCGCTGGCACCCCCGCAGTGACCAGTCCCGCTCCCGTCCTCAGGGCTGCCAAAGAGGCCATTATACCCGCCCCCAGCTTGCCGGGAGATCCCGTAAGAACCAAGAGGTGTCCATATCTACCCTTGTGGGCCTGGGGGGAACGCTTTGGAAGGAAGGGAAGCAGATCCTTCGCCTCCACCAGGTACGTTCCAAACTCCCGCTCTTCCACGTAGGTGGGCGGAATGCCTATGTCCACCACGACAACCTCTCCCACCAGTTCCCTGGCGGGATAGCACCAGTGGGCAACCTTTGGGAGCCCAAAGGTTACCGAAAGCTCCGCCCTTACGGCAGGCCCTGGAATGGCCCCAGTGTCGGAGGCCAGGCCCGAGGGCAGATCCACCGCCACAACGGGCACGCCACTGCCGTTGATGGCCTCTATCGCCTCGGCGGCAAGTCCCCTGGCCCCGCTGGTGAGACCGGTACCCAGAATGGCGTCCACCACCAGATCGGCGTTGTCAAAGAGTCCCTGGAACTCGCCGGCATCCTCCACCTCCACGAGGCCCTCAGGTGAAAGGGACTTCCACACCTTGGCGTTGATCAAGGCATCGCCCTTCAGGTTCTCCAGCCTGGTCAAAAGGACCACCTTGGGATGGGCCCCAAGACGGCGAGACCACCTCGCCACCACGAATCCATCACCCCCGTTGTTGCCCTTGCCAGCAAAGATCAAGAGCCTCTTCCCCCTCAAAGACCCAAACTTCTCCTCAATGGCCCTGACCACCCCCCTGCCGGCGTGCTCCATGAGCACCACCCCGGGAATCCCGAGGCCGTTGATGGTTTTATTGTCAAGCTCTCTCATCTCCTCTGCGGTACACAGCGGAATCATATGCTCAACCTCCTCTCAACCTTGCTCAGCCCAACCTCTTACCACAACATAGATCACAAATCACTCACAAATCCTCGCACCGTAAGGCATCACCCAGCAATCACGAGGATCTCTTTCGCCGGAGTATCTCCAGGTGCACCATCAAGGCAGAGATGGCCGCAGGGGTGATTCCCGAGATCCTGGAGGCCTGTCCCAGGGAACAGGGCTTAACCCTGCTGAGAAGCTCCCTCGCCTCGTTGGATAGCCCTGCCACCTCGTTGTAGTCGAGGTCCGACGGAATAGGAACGCCCTCCAACCTTTTGAACCTCTTCACCTCCCTCTCTTGCCTGGCAAGATAACCCTCGTACTTGCAGAGAATCTCCACCTGCCTCGCCACCTTCGGGTGAAGAGGCGACACCCTCCCCCCCAACTGGCTAACCTCCTGGTAGGAGAGTTCCGGGCGCTTGAGAAGCTGGTCGAGGGATGCGGGTTCCTCCAAAGGGGACGAACCCGCCCTCTCCAGCACCGCGTTAACCTGCACAGAGGGCTTTACGAAGGTTCTCTTCATCCGCTCAACCTCTTCCTCAATCAACCTCTTTCGCTCCCTAACCTCCTCCACCGTCTCCACCGGAACCAGCCCCAGCTCGTATCCCCTCTCCACCAGGCGAAGGTCGGCGTTGTCCTCCCTCAACAGGAGACGATACTCTGCCCTCGATGTGAAGATTCGGTACGGTTCCCTGACCCCCTTGGTGACAAGATCATCCACAAGAACCCCCATGTAGGCCTCTGAGCGATCCAGAACGAAAGGCGGCCTGCCCTGAACCTTGCACGCCGCATTCACCCCTGCCCAGAGGCCCTGGGCTGCAGCCTCCTCGTACCCCGAGGTTCCGTTCACCTGCCCCGCCAAAAAGAGACCCTCCACCAGTTTGGTCTCCAGGGAGGGCCAGAGCTGGGTGGGCTGCACGAAGTCATACTCTATGGCGTAGGCCGGTCTCAGGATCTCTGCCTCCTCCAGGCCCGGCACTGACCGCACTAGCCTCACCTGGATCTCGTAGGGCATGGAGTTGCCCAACCCGCTGGCGTAGATCTCCTCGGTGTCGAGGCCCTCGGGCTCCACGATCACCTGGTGAAACTCCTTTTTGGGAAATCTCATAACCTTATCCTCGAGAGAGGGACAGTAGCGGGCAGGCACCCCCTTGATGGCGCCGCTGTAGAGGGGAGAAGACTCGATGTTCTCCCTGATGATCCTGTGGGTCTCCGGAGAGGTACGGCCAAGATGGCATGAAACCTGGGGCAAGAGAATCCCTTTGGTGTAGAGGGAGAAGGGAATGGGGTTCTCGTCCCCCTCCAAAACCCTGAAGGGAGAGAGGTCTATGGTGGAGCGCTTCAAACGGGGTGGGGTGCCGGTCTTCATCCGCCCCATCTGGAATCCCAGAGACCTCAGGCTATCGGCGAGGCCCAGGGAGGGAAACTCTCCTGCCCTGCCCGCAGGTATGCGCCTCTCTCCCACGTGGATGAGCCCTTCAAGGAAGGTTCCAGCGGTGATCACTACGCAATCGGCCAAGAACTCCGATCCAAGGTTATCCCTCACCCCCACCACCCTGGATCTTCCCCTTGCCCTCTCCACCAGCAACTCTTCAACCATGGCCTCGCGCAGCTGGAGGTTCTCCTGGCGTTCGAGAACGGCCTTCATGGCGGTACGGTAGAGCCACTTGTCGTTCTGGGTTCGTGTACCCCACACCGCAGGACCGTTGCTGGTGTTCAGCGTGCGGTACTGGATGGCCGTCTGGTCTGCCACCCGGGCCATCTGCCCACCCAAAGCGTCTATCTCCCTGACAAGGTGCCCCTTGCCCACCCCTCCAACGGAGGGGGAGCAGGGCATGTGGGCAATGGTATCCAGGTTTCCCGTCAAGAGAAGGGTGGAACACCCCATGCGAGCAGATGCCAAGGCAGCCTCGCAACCGGCGTGACCTGCACCAACAACCAGCACATGGTACTTAGCCTGGGACATACCACCACCCTCCAAAGCCTACGGACACCCAGTGGTTGAGAGATATGGGGTTTAGTCTCTCTTCTTGGAAGACCCCTTGCTCCCCTCTTCCTCCTGCTCCCCAGAACCTGGGGGCACGGAGCAGGCTCAGAGTATGCCTTTCACACTGCCCGTGCGCCGGTAGGTGTAAAGCTCGAACGCAAGAAGGGCCACTCCCGGAACGAGGGTGTAGAGGCCCTCGGTGGTCCTGCCAGCGAGAAGATCCGCCATACCCTGAAAAGCGAGCACAAACCCCAAGACCGTCCACATTATTCCACTGAACGTAGAGTGGTTCATTCAGTCCTCCTCAACAACCAGAACGGCTCTCTCCGAAAGGTTCCACCTCTTCACCTGCTCCCTCTCATTCTCAAAACCGGCCCGCTTCATCAAGGCATAGGTGAATATCTTGCCCTGCTCAACCCCCGGTTGATTGAAGGGATCTATTCCCATGGCAATACCACAGACCGCGGTGGCTATCTGGTAGAGCATGAACAAGGCCCCCAGGGAGAAGGGCGTGAGAGCAGAGATGGAGAGAGTGAGATTGGGAACTCCACTCTTGGTGAGGGCAGATGCAGTGCCCACCTGCTCGTTGAGGAGAAGGGCATGGAGAGAAGATCCCCCCAGGTAGGATAGGCTCTCTTTGCGGGAAAAGAGAGGCGGTATCTCAAGGTCTTCACACGGTTCCTCAACGCGCAAGAAGGTCACCATCTTGTCCCTTGGCCCGTCGTTGAAGAGCTGCACCAGGGAGTGCTGGTCGTTGGCTCCCAACGCCCCTAAGGGAGTCTGGCCTTTACCCTCTTTTCCAAGGCTCTCCGCCCAGAGCTGACAGAACCACCTGGTGAATCCCTCCAGGCGGTTGAGATAGGGCATCATGACCGCCACCGTCTTACCTTTCAGGTAAAGAAGGTGGTGCAACGCACCAAGCAGAAGCGCGGGGTTATCCATTCCTTTCCTCTCCTCGCAGAGCCCCAGCATCCATCCAGCCCCCCTTAGAAGCTCCCCAACGGGAACCCCTGCCACTGCAAGGGGGAACAACCCCACAGCCGACAGCACCGAGAAACGCCCCCCCACATTGGGAGGCACGGGAAGGGCCCGAAAGCCCTCCTCTTTTGCGAGTTCCCTCAGGGTTCCCTTCCGGGGATCGGTGGTGAAGATCACCCTCTCCCTTGCCGCCTCTTCCCCCAGCTCCCTGCAAAGGGCGTCAAACACCACGAGGAAGTTGGCCATGCTTTCGGCGGTTCCACCGGACTTAGAGACCACGTTCACCACCACTTCGGAGGTGTCCACCTCCCTCAAGAGAGAGGCGGTCTTTTCGGGGTCCACGTTGTCCAGTATCCTAACCTTGGGAGCACCCTCACCTATCCAAGGGTAAAGGGCCTGCAGGGAGGCCTCCAGCCCCAGAGAAGAGCCCCCTATTCCAACCACCAGAAGCCACCGGGGACGGAACGCCTCGACGGCTT
>CAZMTB010000183.1:0-6653 GCA_964569095.1 uncultured Aquificales bacterium | reverse complement strand
CAACATGCACAAGGGAGGATGGGGCGGACAGCCCAACCGCATCCTCGTGGTCTCCAAGGAGCTGAAGCGGCTGGGACACCACGTGGTGATAGCGGCCCCCAAGGGCGCCACCCTGGTATCCAGGGCACGGGAGGCAGGCATAGAGACCTTCGACGGGGTGAGGTTTCCCAAAAGGTTCAACCCCATCACCTTCGTGAGAGAGGTACTGGCACTCCGCAGGGTGATGGAGAAGCACCGCATAGAGGTGGTGCACACCCACGGCAGCCAGGACACGTGGGTGGCAACCCTGGGAGCCAAGCTGCTTGGAGACAGACCCGTCCCCGTAGTACGCACAAGGCACAACACCTTTCCAGTACAGAACCACTTTGCAAACAGGATTCTCTACCGGGCACTTACGGACAGGGTTATCGTGGTCTCCCGGGCGGTGACCGAGCTGTTCAGGAAGACAGGGGTGCTTGGTTCAAAGGTGGAGAGGTGCGTAGCCATCCACAGCGTGGTTGACGCAGAGGAGAGGTTCAACCCGGCAAGGGTCACCCCTGCCAACCTCCGCAGGGAACTCGGCCTGCCCCAAAAGGCCTTCCTACTTACGAAGACGGCCCGGCTGGCCCAGGAGAAGGGGCACACCCATGCCCTTCGCGTTCTGAAGAGGCTAAGGGAGACTCTGCCAAACCTCCACCTCGCCCTTCCCGGGGAAGGTCCCCTGAGGGAAGAGCTGGAGGCCCAAGCCCAGGCCCTGGGCATAGCGGGAGAGGTACACTTCCTCGGTCTGCGCGACGACGTCCCAAGCCTGCTGAAGGAGAGCGACCTCTTCCTCTTCACCCCCACCGCCGGAGAGTCGCTGGGCACCGCCGCCCTGGAGGCCCTAGCGATGGAGGTACCCGTGGTGGCCTTCTGGATGGGGGGCATAGACGCCTCCGTGAAGCAGGGAGAGACCGGATACCTAACCCCCGTGGGAGACGAGGAGAGAATGGTAAGGCACGCCCTGGCGCTACTAACCAATCCCCGGGGACGAAAGGTGATGGGCAAGGCCGGGAGGAGGCGGGTAAAGCACTTCTTCTCTCCGGTCTCCCTGGTGGATGGCAACCTGAAGGTCTACCGGGAACTCCTCTCGCAGAGGGGTTAAACCTCTAATACCACCCCTACGGGACAGTGATCAGAGCCATGAACGTGGCCCAAGATGAAGGCGTCTCTCAAGTTCGGTAACAGGTTGCTGCTGACGAAGAAGTAGTCTATGCGCCATCCAACGTTCTTCTCCCTGGCGTTGAACCTGTAGCTCCACCACGAGTACTCCACACGGTCAGGGTGAAGGTGCCTGAAGGTGTCAACGTATCCCCTGCGCACTATCTCGTCCATCCACTCCCGCTCAACGGGGAGAAAACCCGAGCGCTTAGAGTTGGCCTTGGGGTTCTTAAGGTCGATCTCGTTGTGCGCGGTGTTGAAGTCACCGCACACCACCACCCTCTCGCCAGCAGCGACCAGCCCGTCCGAGTGGGCAAAGAGGGCCTCGTAGAACCTCAGCTTGTACTCCAGCCTCTCGTCGCTCATCTGCCCGTTGGGAAAGTAGATGTTGTAGAGCCAGAACCAGGGGTAACGGGCGATCAAGATTCTGCCCTCCCGGTCGAACTGGGGCACCCCTATGCCGTGCAACACCTCCAGGGGCTCTATCCTCGTGTAGAGGGCAACCCCGCTGTATCCCCTCTTCTCCGCAAAGCTCCAGTACGAGTGAAAACCCTCAACCTCCTTCAACCCCTGGGGTATCTGGTGCTCCTGCACCTTGGTCTCCTGAAGGGCCAGCACCTGGAACTCCTCCCTCGAGAAGATCTCCCTGAACCCCTTCCTCTCCGCCGCCCTGAGGCCGTTCACGTTCCACGAAAGCATTCTCAACAACGGCATCTCAGTGCACCATCAACACCAGGTTGTCACGGTGAATCACCTCTTGGGAGTGGGTGTAACCCAGTATCTCTCTGATCTCGCCACTGTGGTGCCCCTTTATTCTTCTCACCTCGTCGCTGGTGTAGTTGGTGAGCCCACGGGCAATCTCGGCACCGTTTTCGTCCACGCACACCACGGCGTCGCCCATCTCGAAGTCGCCAACCACTTCGAGAATGCCCGAGGGCAGCAGGCTCTTTCCACTATCCACCAATGCCCTAACCGCCCCCCTGTCGATCACCAGCCTGCCAGCAGGCTGAAGGGTGTAGGCTATCCACCGCTTCTTGCCCCCCAAGCGCACCTGCCTGGGCCTGAAGAAGGTGCCAAGCCTCTCCCCAGCCAGTATGCGCGAAAGCGTCTCCTCCTCGCCTCCCTTGGCGATCACCGCCGGTATCCCTGAGTCCACCACCTTCTGTATGGCCTCCACCTTCGAGCGCATGCCCCCACGCCCCAGGGCAGAGACCCCGCTCATGTCGCATTGTTCGAAGAGGCAGTGGTCCACCGACTCCACCTCGTCTATGAACTCCCCCGCCCCCGTGGTGGGATCGCAGGTGAAGAGTCCCTCAACGGTGGAGAGAACCACCAGAAGGTCCGCCTCAACCATCAGAGTGACCAGTGCAGAGAGGTTGTCGTTGTCTCCAAACTTTATCTCCTCCACCATCACCGTGTCGTTCTCGTTCACCACGGGCAGCACCCCCAGGGAGAGCAGGGTGAACAGGGTGTTCCTGGCGTTCAGGTAGCGCCTCCTGTTCTCGAGGTCGTCCCGGGTCAGCAAGACCTGGCCCACCTTTTGACCGAAATCTTCAAAGCACCTCTCGTAGTACCAGATTAGCCTCGCCTGTCCCACGGCAGCACAGGCCTGCTGCTGTGGAATCGATATGCCGTTCTTCAACCTGCTGAATCCCAGAACCGCCTTCCCCTCGGCCACCGCCCCAGAGGATATGAGGATAACCTCTTTGCCATCCTGGATGACCCCCGCGATGTCCCGGGCCAGGGTACGCACCACCTCGTCCCTCAATCCGCCGGAAGGATGAGATATCACCCCGCTACCCACCTTAACCACCACGCGACGCACCTTGTGAAGCTCACTACGATTCATCGAGCATCTCCCTCATCCTGCGTAACAGGGCGTCTATGCCCTCACCGGTAACCGCAGAGACCTCAACCAGGGAGAGACCGAGGTTTTCGGTCTCCACCCGCAGGGCATCCAGCTCCCCCCGGTCCACCACGTCCAGCTTGGTCGCCACCACCAGCCTTCTCTTCTCCTTCAGGTTCCCGTAGGAGTCTATCTCTTTCAAGAGGGTGCGCAAGGCGTCAACCGCCCCTTGCTCTACGCCAGAGACGTCAACCAGTAGAAGTAGCACCTTGGTGCGCTCAACGTGCTTAAGAAACCTAAGACCAAGGCCCACCCCCTTGTGGGCACCCTCCACGATTCCCGGCACGTCTGCCACCACGCAGTGGCGGTATCCTCCCAGGTTCACCACCCCCAGGTTGGGAACCAGGGTGGTGAAGGGATAAGAGGCGATCTTGGGGCGGGCGGAGGATATCCGGGAGATGAGGGTGGACTTGCCGGCGTTGGGAAGACCCACCAGCCCAACCTGGGCAATCAGCTTCAGCTCAAGTCGGATGCGCCTTCTCTCTCCAGGTCTGCCGGGCTGGGCAAAGTCGGGGGCCTGGCGGGTGGGAGTAGCAAACCGGGCGTTCCCCTTGCCACCCCGGCCTCCCCTGGCCACCACCAGGCGCTCTCCCTCGTCAACCAGGTCACCCAAGAGGGCACCGGTCTCTGCGTCGTAGACCAGGGTGCCACAGGGAACCCTCAACACGAGGTCCCTGCCGTTGGCCCCGGTCTTGTTGTTCGAGCCCCCCCTCTCGCCGTCTTCCGCCTTGTTTCTCTTCTTGTAACGGTAGTCGAGAAGGGTTGAGAGCTGAGAAGAGGCCTCGAGAACCACGCTGCCTCCCCGGCCTCCGTCGCCTCCGTTGGGGCCGCCCCGGGGCACGAACTTCTCTCGTCTGAAACTGACGCAGCCGTCTCCCCCCCGGCCGCCTGCCACCTCTATCTCTACCTCGTCAATAAACACCGCTCACCGGCTCCCAAAATAAAAAACGGGAGTGCCAAGCCACTCCCGTCTATCTCTCTATCCCAAACGAGCCGTTGCAGGCGATCAGGCCCCCTGCATAACGGCTATGTACCGACGCTTGTTGCTGGTGAAAAACCTAACCTCTCCGTCAACCTTGGCGAAGAGGGTGTAGTCCTTTCCCATTCCCACGTTCTCTCCCGGCCAGAACTTGGTGCCTCTCTGCCTCACCAGAATGTTTCCTGCCCTAACCTTCTGCCCGGCGAAACGCTTAACTCCAAGGCGCTTGGACTCGCTGTCGCGCCCGTTCCTGGTGCTTCCCATTCCCTTCTTGTGTGCCATCTCTACACCTCCTCAATCCCGGCTCACGCCACGATCTCGTCGATGTGCAGCCGGGTGTACCACTGCCTGTGACCCTGCTTGCGACGGTAGTTCTTGCGCTTTTTGAACTTCATAACCACTATCTTCTTGCCCCTACCGTGCTCCATCACCGTGGCCTTCACCTGGGCACCCTCCACGTAGGGCTTACCCACCTTAAGGTCGCCCTCTTCTCCCACCACGGCCACCACGTTAGACAGGGCAACCTGCTCTCCCGGATCCTTGTCGAGCAGCTCCACCTCTAACACGTCTCCCTGGGCCACCCGGTACTGGTGAGACCCAAGCTCAACAATTGCAATCATATCGCTGTCCTCCACGCTCAAGTGCCGACATCTTCCGGCGCTCTTCTATTGATAGCCACGGGAGCTGTCAATCACCCCGCGCCAAAAAAGATAACGAAGTGAGGTGTAACCTTTTCCCCCTTGGCAACAACCTATGAAGATAGAGGAGGGATTGGCACAATGCAACCCCAAAAAGAGAAACGGGAGGAGAAAGATGAAGGTTAAGGCAAGCAGAGCAGCGGTGGTGGTGCTGGTGCTGGCAATGGCACTTGTGCCCCTCAGGTCAGAGGCGAAGCCCGGCATGGGACCTAGAAGCAGCGGAACGCTCATGCGATGCATGAAACGGCTAAACCTGACGGAGAGCCAGAGGCTAAGGGTGAAAGAGATAATCGACGCCCAAAGGGCAAAGAGGGTGAAACTGCTCGAAGAGCTGGTGAAGGCCAGAGAGCACCTGCGAGACACCATGAACGACGACAACGCCACCGACGCAGAGGTGACCTCTGCCTGGAACAAGGTGGCGTCCATAAAGGGCAAGATGCTTCTGCTGAGGCGAAAAACGAGGAGAGAGATAATGGCGGTGCTAACCCCAGACCAGAGAGTACGGCTGAAAGAGATGATTCTGATGCGGCGTCTCAACGGCGGGGGTGGAAGGCAGAGAATGGGCAGGCCGCTCCGCCTCTACGACGGGGTGTAACGGCAAGATGGCCGTTGACCTTTGTATCGCCTTTCATCATGGGGTAAACCTGGAACATGGCCAGGGAAGCATCCGACACAGAGGTGATAAGGGATGTTCTTGAGGGAAGAACCGAACGGTTCCAGGTTCTCCTTGAGAGGTACAAGGGATACCTCTTCTCAATCGTGGCACGCCACGTTCCCCCAGACCAAGTAGAAGAGGTGGCCCACGAGGCGGCGGTGCAGATGTACCTCTCACTCTCCAAGTTCAAGGGAGAGAGCCAGGAGGAGTGGAGAGGGTGGATATCGAAGATAGCGGTTAGAGCCGCCTATGCCTTCTGGAGAGAGCGGTACAAGAGCAGGGAGGTACCCATGGACTCTCTCGCTGAAGAGCAGAAGGTGTGGATTGAAGGGGTGATGGGAGAGGCCTCGCAAGAGAGGTTCGAGGAGCTGGCCCAGCGAGAGGAGGCCTCTCAGGTGCTCGACTGGGCGTTGAATAAACTCTCTGCCGAAGACAGAATGGTGCTGGAACTAACGGCACTGGAAGGGTACTCGGTGAAAGAGGCGGCGGAGCTGCTGGGGTGGAGCCTTGCCAAGGTGAAGGTTAGGGCCATGAGGGCAAGGAGAAAGCTGAACAAGCTACTGAGAGAGGTGACGGAGGCGGCGTAAAATGGAGAAGACGAAACGGCTGGAAGAGGCTTTACGGGTGGCCTATCTGTCCCGCAGGTCTCCCCAACCATCTCACCAGTGGGAGGCAAGGGTGATGAGGGAGGTACGCGCATTGGCCACCGAGAAGAAGGGAGAAAGCTGGGGGTGGTTAGACTCGCTCTTCTGGAAGCTCACCCCGGCCCTGGCCACCCTCATACTCGTGCTCGGAGCCGCTGCCTTGAAGATACAGCTGCTTCCCCACGACCTGGCAGGAGGGATAGTGCAAGACCCCTTGGTATTAACGGTGATCTCAATGTTTGGGGTGTGAGAAGTGAACGATACAAGAGAACCCATAGGCAAGGTAAAGCTGATAACCCTCTTCGTCATGGTCTTCCTGGTGGGGGCACTGGCAGGAACCGTGGCCACCAAGTGGTACGTCCAGAAAGAGCTAAAGAGCATGGTAAGGGGCGACTTTGGATCGAGAAGGGCCCGAATAGTCAGAAGGCTGAGCCGCAGGTTAAACCTAACCCCCAGCCAGAGAAGCAGGATAGAGACCATAATAGCCCAGTCACAGAGAGAGCTGATGTCTTTGAGAGACCAGCACTTTCGAGAAGTGAGAAGGATATTCGACGAGACCGAGGCCAAGATAAAGGCCCAGCTAAACCCAGAG
>CAZMTB010000182.1:0-5490 GCA_964569095.1 uncultured Aquificales bacterium | reverse complement strand
ATCATCGAGAAGAACACCATGACCGAGGCCTTCGACATGGTGTTGCACGACAAGGCAGACGCCCTCATGGCAGACCAGCCATTCTGCATCGTCTCTGCCTTCCAGCACAAGAACAGAGAGATAGGGGTCTCAGAACCCATCACCGCGGAGCCCGTTGGTATTGCAATACCCGAGGGAGACTACCTGCTGGTGAACTGGATGGAGAACTTTCTGAACAAGCTCCACAGCGCAGGGGTTCTGGAGAAGATGAAGAAGTTCTGGTTCTCAAACCCCTCCTGGATCAAGAAGATACCTAAGGACAACTGAGCAACAATGAGGGGAGGGATCGGCCGCTGCGGATCCCTCCCCTCACAACCTGTAGGAGGCCCTGTTGGGCACCTCCCTGAGACCGGTAGGAACCCACGATGGGTCAACCCCCTTCGCCTGAACGAGGACCTTGAAGGTGTCCCCCATTCCCCCGGGCATGATGAGGGTCTTGGCCCTCAGAATCTCCTTGGTGTCAGGTTCGTTCCCCCCGCCTGACACCACGTCCAGTATCCCCAAGGAGAGGAGAAAGTGACTCTGGTCCGTGAACCCCAAGGTGGTGAGGCCTGCCTTCTCACCCCAGTGTTTCAAGGCAGAGAAGTTGACGTGGCTGGTAAGGTCCTGCTCCCCCGGGGAGTCCAGAAGATCCTCTGAAGATCGGTGCCCACGGTAGGCCATGAGGGTACCCCTGCTGCGATACGGCTGGTACAGCTCGTGGCTGGGATACCCGTAGTCTATGGTCACGAGAAATCCCTGCTCAAGGGAAGCCGCCACCTCCTGAATCCATCCCAGGGCCTCCAGGTTCACCTCGGTGCGAAAACCCACGGGCAGATCCACTCCGAGCTCTCCAAAGTACCCCTCGAGCTCGGGGGTTGAGGGCTCCAAGAGCCTCTCTACCAGTCTCCCGTCCTCAAGGTCCACGTAAACCTCCTGTAGTCCCGCCTCGGTCATCTCCACCAGGTGGACGGGGAAGGAGTCCACCAGCTCATTGGAGAAGACCACGCCCCTGAAGGGTGCGAGGTCTCCCACGCTCTCTGCCCACACAACCAGGGAGATGCCTTCCAGTATCTGGTGTTGTCTCTCCCTCATGGCGGGGCTTCTCTCCACTATGCCGTAGGTGAAAGAACGGCGGCCCATACCCAGAAGCCCCTCCACCACATCCCGGGCAAGGTGGCCCTCTCCTGCCCCCATCTCCACCACCGTCAAGGGGGGCTCTACAACACCAAGCATCTCCCCTATCTGGCGGGCCAAGAGCCGTCCAAAGAGGCTGCCCACGCTCACGGAGGTGAAAAAGTCCCCCTCCTTTCCTATCCTCTGGGAAGAGGAGGCGTAGTAGCCCCACTGGGGATGGTAAAGGGCGAGCTCCATGAACTCCCTGAAGGTCAGGGGACCCTCTTCAGAGATCCTTTGGGCTATTAGGCTCTCTAAGGGAGTGCGGGGCATAACTACCAGAGGGCGGCCCTCAAGGTGGCCTCCACCGTGCGCCTCTCGGGATCGTAGCTCTTCAATAGGCTCTCAAGGTAGCGGGCCACGAGATCCACCTCTACGTTCACCTCGTCTCCCACGGAACGGGCACCGAGGGTGGTGACAGAGGCGGTATGGGGAATGACCGCCACCGAGACCAGCCGGCCCTCGATCCCTGCCACCGTCAGGCTGATTCCGTCTATTGCGATAGACCCCTTCACCGCAACGTATCGCAGGTAGTCACGGGGAATCTCAAAGCGGTAAACGGTGAAATCCCCTGCCCTCTCTATGCCAGCCACCCTGCCAACGGTATCCACGTGACCAGTCACCAGGTGACCATGCAACCTATCCCCTATTGCCAATGCCCTTTCGAGATTCACCTTGGTACCAGGTCTTGCCTTGCCCAGGGTGGTACGCTGCACCGTTTCGGGGGATAGGTGGGCCTTGAACCAACCCTCTCCCGTCTCAGCCACCGTCAGACAGGCCCCGTTCACCGCAACGCTCTCTCCCACGGGAATCAGGGAATCGGCGAGGGAATGGGAGATCTTCACCACCAGGCCACTGGAGTGGCCCAGCACCTCTCCTACCTCTCCCACCCCCTCCACTAAGCCGGTGAACAAGGGATCACTCCTTCTCCTGCTCGTCTCTCATCAACTTGTACTCGATACTGTCAACCAAGGCCTTCCAGCTGGCCTCTATCACGTTTCCGTGAACCCCCACGGTACCCCAGCGGCGCTCCCCGTCTGTGGACTCGATGAGAACCCTCACCTTCGCCGCGGTACCGGCGGTCTCATCCAGGATACGCACCTTGTAGTCGGTGAGGTGGGTACCCGCCAGGTTGGGATAGAACTCAGAGAGGGCCTTTCTTAAGGCCTGGTCCATTGCGTTCACTGGGCCATTTCCATCTGCAGCGGTGTGGTAGGAACCGTAAGGGGTCTTCACCTTTATGGTGGCCTCGCTCACAGGCTCCTCCTCCCTGCTGCGCTTCTCCACGATCACCCTGAATCACCCAAGCTCAAAGTAAGGGTCAAACTGGCCCATGGCCTTCTTCACCATGATCTCGAAGGAGGCCTCTGCGCCTTCGAACTGGTAGCCCTGGTGCTCGAGCTCCTTCAGCTGCTGGAGCACCCTCTGAACCGTGGGATCCTTGCTCTCTATGTCGAGACCAAACTCTTTGGCCTTGTAGAGGATGTTGCTCTTGCCCGAAAGGTCAGACACCAACACCCTCTGCTTGTTTCCAACCAGCTCCGGCTTGATGTGCTCGTAGGTGTCCGACCTCTTCATCACGGCGCTCACGTGGATCCCTCCCTTATGGGCAAAGGCGCTACGCCCCACGTAGGGTTGGTGCTTCCACGGTTTGAGGTTGGCTATCTCGTAAACGAAGCGGGATATTCCCGTTAACATGGCCAGCTGCTCGTCCGATATGCAGTGAAGCCCCATCTTCAACTTCAAGGCGGGGATGATTGAGCAGAGGTTGGCATTGCCGCACCGCTCTCCTATGCCGTTTATGGTACCCTGCACGTGGGTTATCCCCTCCCTAACCGCCATCAGGGTATTTGCAACGGCACACTCCGAGTCGTTGTGGGTGTGAACCCCCAGCTTAACCCCAGTGCCTATTGCCTCCTTCACCGCTTGCACGATGGGAGGGATCTCGTAGGGAAGACAGCCGCCGTTGGTGTCACAAAGAACGATGACCTGGGCTCCACCCTCTACCGCTGCCTTCAGGGTTTTGAGGGCGTACTCCGGGTTTCTCTTGTAGCCGTCAAAGAAGTGCTCAGCGTCGTAGATCACCTCGGGCACCCTCTCTCCAAGGTAGCGGAGCGACTCCTCTATCATCCTCAGGTTCTCGTCCAAGGTGGTCTTGAGGGCATCGGTCACGTGGAGGTCCCACGACTTGCCGAATATCGTGACCACGGGCACATTGGCCTTGAGAAGCATGGCTATGTTGTGGTCGTCCTTTGGATGCACGTTGGGACGGCAGGTGCTACCGAAGGCGGCTATCTTGGCCGTCTTCAGGTTCAGGTGCTGTGCCAGCTTGAAGAACTCCATGTCCTTGGGATTGGAGCCGGGCCACCCGCCCTCTATGTAGTGAATCCCCAGCTCGTCCAGCTTCTCGGCTATGCGAACCTTGTCTGAGCTGGAGAGGGATACGTCTTCACCCTGGGTTCCATCCCTGAGGGTGGTGTCGTACAGGTCTATCCTCTGGACCATCAGCTCCCTTCCTTCTCAAGCTCAAAGGCCTTGTGCAAGGCCCTAACCGCGAGCTCCAGGTACTTGTCCTCTATTACGCACGAGACCTTGATCTCAGAGGTGCTGATCATGATGATGTTGATTCCCTCGTCAGCCAAGGCGTCAAACATGGTTGCCGCCACTCCAGGGTGAGAGCGCATGCCCACCCCAACGATGGAGACCTTGGCTATGGTGTCATCCGTGATGAACCGCTGGGCACCTATCTCTTTCACCACCTCCTCGATCACCTTAACCGCCTTGGGGAGCTCGGTTCTCGCCACGGTGAAGGAGATGTCGGTTAGACCATCCTGGCTCACGTTCTGTATTATCATGTCAACGTTTATGTTGGCCTCTGCAATGGGGTCAAAGAGGGCCTTCGCTATCCCCGGCCTGTCGGGCACCCCTATCACCGTCACCTTTGCCTGGTTCTTGTCGTAGGTGACTCCCGATACAACCACATCCTCCATATCCTTATTGGCAGGTACCACCATTGTTCCTTCCTCCTCGCTAAATGTGGATCTAACATGAATGGGAATGTTGTACTTCATCCCTATCTCTACCGAACGGACCTGGAGCACCTTGGCCCCGGCGCTGGCCATCTCAAGCATCTCCTCGAAGGAGATGCTCTTCAGCTTTCTCGCCTCGGGCACTATCCGGGGATCCGCGGTAAAGACCCCTGTAACGTCGGTGTAGATCTCGCACACGTCTGCATTCAACCCTGCAGCAAGGGCCACCGCCGTGGTGTCAGAACCACCCCTACCCAGGGTGGTGACGTCGTGGGACAGCTCATCCACCCCCTGGAACCCTGCAACCACGGCAATCATCCCCTCTTTCAAGGCATCAAGCACGTTCTTCGCCTCTATCTTCTTTATCCTCGCCTTGGTATGGGCACCGTCGGTGATGAACCCAGCCTGCCTACCCGTGAAGGAGCGGGCGGGATATCCCAACTCCCTCAGGGCTATTGCGAGCAGGGCTGCAGAGGCCCTCTCCCCCGAGGAGAGCAGAAGATCCATCTCTCGCTCGTCGGGAAGATCCGACAGCTCGTGGGCAAGGCCGATCAGCCTGTCGGTCTCACCTGCCATTGCGGAGATCACCACCACCACATCGTTGCCTGCGTCCTTGGTCTTGGCCACCCTTCGGGCCACGTTCTTGATCTTCTCTGTGGTGCCTACGGAGGTGCCCCCGTACTTCTGGACAACCAGCGCCATCTAACTCCTCCTTGTTGAAGTTTCAGGTGCCCCCTTACCAGAGCACCCTTACCCTTACAATACGGATAACCCTACAAAAAAGGCGGTCAACCTTATTCACGGCCAACCGCCTTCACTCTCCCTCTTTCAGGGTGGGGTCAGTGTTCCTCCTCTTCCTCGTAACCGGTGAACATGGCCTTGAAGTGGGCAAAGAAGGTGTGCCCCAAGGTGGCCAGGTAGAAGTGGGCGATCACGAAGGATGCAAAGAAGAAGAAGAGTAGCACGTGCACCGTGTCCACCACCTTGATTCCTCCGAAGAACTCTATCAGCTCAGAGAAGTATCCCACCTTCCACAGCAACAGCCCGGTGATAATCTGTATTGGCAGGAGGGCAAGCATGATCATCAGGTAGGCCTGCTTCTGCATGGGATTGAACTTGTTGTCGGGGGTTATGCGATGGGGATTGGGATCGCCCTTGAATATGCCATAGCCGTAATAGAGTGCCTGCCTGACGCTCCCCTTGACCAGCTCCTCAACCGTGGGGAAGTAGATCTTTATCTTGCCCGTGAAGGTGTAGAAGAGGAACC
>CAZMTB010000181.1:0-2025 GCA_964569095.1 uncultured Aquificales bacterium | reverse complement strand
TGACGGTCTCAAGCTTTACTACAAGGATCACGGATGTTTTCCCAATGCAACCTCCTGGGCGAGTGAGCTGGAGCCCTACGTCGGGAAGTCTGAGGCCGAGATCTCGAAAGACGGGTGGAGACAACCCTATCACTACTTTGGATTCACTCCCTTCGGAAGGGCGGACAATAGGGTTCAAGAGGTCAACGTTGTCAGTTACGGATCCAACAAGAAGAGAGAGGGCAACTACAAAAGGAGGTTTCCAGGCAAAAAGAAGAAGGGTTCAGACGACATCGTGGTGAGCGTAAGCTACGCGGTGTGCACTCCCTACATGGTGGATAAGACCAAGGGTATTTTGGAAGAAGGTGCTATGGATGTGTATTCCAGGTGTGAAAACAGATGTACTTCTAGTTCTTCCAGCTGTGGGAGTGCCCAGTGCCTGGGATGCGTTAGACGGAGGGTGGAAAGGTACTTTGACGCTTGGAACAGGCAATTGGTTTTTGATAGATGTGCCATGAGCTCCTCCGACACCTGCTCCTGCATCGTCTACAGCACTGGGGCCGATCCTCGAAATTCGGCGTCTTCGGACGACATCAGAAAGACCATTTCGTGGTCGACGGGTTCCTCTTCGGCGGGTTCGGGAGGGTCCAGCATAGGAGGCAGGAGTCCTGTGGGTCCTCCTGTGGGATCTTCACGTAGAGGTAGAGGAGTGGGTGGGAAGCACTATTGGCCATGAGTAGGTTTTTGCACGGGGATAGTATGGAGAAGATAGAGGCGGACCTGGTCGTTGAGGGCAGGTTTATTCTTGCAGAGGGTATGGAGAGGGTGGTCCAGCATGGCAGCGTGGTGGTCAGGAATGGGAAGATCGCAGCTGTGGGATCCACGGAAGAGATTAGCCAAAGGTGGACGGCCAAGGAGGTCCTCTCTCGCCCCTGCGGGATAGTCTCCCCCGGTTTCGTTAATACCCACAACCACGCCCCCATGGTCTTCTTTCGGGGCATGGCAGACGACCTGCCCCTGGACACCTGGCTCAAGCGGCACATCTGGCCTGCTGAGTCGATGTGGCTCTCCCCGGAGTTCGTCCGTGACGCCACGGCGCTTGCGGTGGTAGAGATGGTGAGATCGGGCACGGTTCTCTACAACGACATGTATTTCTACCTGGAGGAGGGGGTCTCTCTGCTGGAAGAGGTGGGTATGAACGCGGTGCTGGGGATGGGGGTTTTCGACTTTCCCAGCAAGATGGGGGAAGGACCCGCAGACTACCTGCAGAGGGCGAGTAGGATGGCCGACAGCTTCCAGGGACATCCGCACATCAAGGTGGCCATCTGTCCCCACGCTACCTACACCTGTTCTCCTGAGACCGTGGAGATGGCATCTCGCCTGGCACAGGAGAAGGGATTGATTATTCACACCCACGCCTGCGAGAACGACTGGGAGGTGGAAGAGGTTTCGTCTCGCTACGGTATGACTCCCATAGAGCTACTCGAAGAGAGGGGGGTGCTGGAGGGTCCAACCATACTTGCCCACGTGGTTAAACCCTCCCAAAGGGAGGTGGAGATTCTCGTTGAGAGGGGTACGGGGGTCTCCCTTTGCACCCAGAGTAACCTGAAGCTGGGCAATGGCATCGCACCGGTAGTGGAGATGAGCAGAAGGGGAGTGCTTCTCTCCATCGGTACGGACGGTGCCGCCAGCAACAACAATCTGGACATGCTGGAGGAACTCTCCACCGTGACCCTGGTGCACAAGGGTATCTCTGGAGATCCCTCCCTTCTGCCTGCAAAAGAGGTGCTGAAGATGGCCACCGTCAACGGGGCCAAGGCCTTGCTCTTCGAGGAGACCGGAAGCATAGAGGTGGGCAAAAGGGCCGATCTGGTGGTCTTTGACACCAGTGCCCCGCATCTCACCCCCCTCTACGATCCCCTCTCCCACCTGGTCTATTCTGCCAACGGGGGGGATGTTTCGGACGTGGTTCTTAACGGCAAGGTGGTCATGAGGAACGGCAAGATGGAGGTTCTGGACGAGGAGGGGATTCTGGAGAAGGCCCGC
>CAZMTB010000180.1:0-5010 GCA_964569095.1 uncultured Aquificales bacterium | reverse complement strand
CTTTTCTCCCCTTTCCCACAACCCTCAACTCCCCCCTCGAGAAGTCTATGGAGTCCACATTCAGGGACACCAGCTCACTAACCCTAAGGCCGGTGGAGTAGAGAAGCTCCAATATCGCCTTCTCCAGCAGGCCAGGCTCCTCCCCCTCGATCACCTGGGTCACCTCCTCCACCGAGAGCGCCTTGGGAAGGGGCTTTGACAACTTGGGATAGCCCACCAGCCTCGATGGATCACGGCTCACCACCCCCCTCTTCTTCAGAAAGCGGTAGAAGCTTCTGACCGACGACAGGTTACGGGCCACCGACTTCGCCGAGAGTCCCTCCCCGTGCAAAGAGGCAACCCAGTTGCGCATATCCCGCCTCTCCATCTCCCGATGGTCGAGGCCGTTCTCTTTAACAAAGCGGGCAAACCTCTTAAGGTCCGCCCCGTAAGAACGAACGGTGTTCCTGGGACTTCCCCTCTCCAGTTCAAGGTAGCGAAGAAAGTCCTCCACGTCCTTCTCCACGCTCACCACCATACCTCTCGCAGATAGGCGATCTTCTGGCGCTCGGCATCTATTATGGCGCACATATCCTCAACCGCCCTCTCGAAATCGTCGTTGAGAAGGAGGTAGTGGAACAGTTGGAACCTCGCTATCTCGGCATCCGCCGCCGCTATTCTCCTCTCTATCTCCTCTTCGCCTTCCGTTCCCCTGCTCCTTAGGCGCTGGTAGATAACCTCCTTAGAGCGCGGCATCACGAATATGCCCACCGAGTTGGGGAAGTACCTCAACACGTTTTCCGCCCCCTGGACGTCAATGTCCAGGAAGAGGTCCTCTCCCGCGTCGGTCTTGGTCACCAACGGTCTCAAGGGAGTTCCGTAGAGGTGCCCGTGAACCTCTGCCCACTCCACCAATTCGTTGTTCTCCACCATCCTCTGGAACTCCTCCCGAGAGACGAAGAGGTAGTCTCTGCCGTGCACCTCGCCCTCTCGAGGTGGTCTCGTGGTAGCAGAGACCGAAAAGGATATGCCGCCTTTCCGCTCCATCACCGCCCTGCACAGCGAAGTCTTGCCTGCACCAGAAGGGGCGGATACCACGAATAGAATACCCACCCTGTCGCGCTTAAACATTCACCAACCTCCCAAAGCCCAATCTCAATAGAAAACCCTCCACAAAAAGAGCCCCTGCGGCGGAACCGGGGTGAGCGATCCCGGTGAGGGAGACTCCACCAGCCTCTTCACCCTTTCCCTCTCCCACCTGCCGCATCCCACCTTCAGAAGGGCACCAACAACGTTTCTGACCATGAGCCTGAGAAAGGCATTTGCCTCAACGGTGAATACCAGAAATCCTCTCATCTGTCTAACCTCACATCGTTTCAGAAACCTTACGGTGCTCCCTCCAGGTCGCATGGGAGAACCAAAAGAGGCAAAGTCGTGCTCCCCCAACAGATGCCCGGAGGCATCCCTGATGGCCGCCACATCCACCTCTCCCCTCCACACGTAAGCGTACCTGTTGATGAACGGCAGATCCCTGAAGGAAACGAAGTACCTGTACCGCCTGTAACGGGCGGAGAACCTGGCGTGAAAATCGGCATCCACCTCCCTCAGCTCCCTAACCCTTACGTCCCTGGGGAGAAGGGCATTACAGCCCCTGAGGAGCTCCCCCAGGGCAATTGGATTCTCTGTCTCAAAATGAAAGACCTGGCCTAAAGCGTGAACCCCTTTATCCGTCCTTCCAGAGGCAACCACTCTAACCTCGTGGTTCAAGACGGTTCCAAGGGCACGTTCAATCGTCCCCTGCACCGAGGGCTCACGATCCTGAACCTGCCAACCCGAAAAGCGGGTGCCGTCGTAGGCCACCACTCCCTTTACTCGCCTGATTCCAGTTCCAGCAGCCACCTCTTCCACTCCAATCCAGCCGAGAACCCCCCAAGTCCCCTCTTTGCCACAACCCTATGGCAGGGTAACACCAAGGGAAGCGGGTTATGTTTCAAGACCTGGCCCACAGCCCTCTGCCCTTTTGGACTACCTACCATGGCAGCCAACTCCCCATAGGTTATCGTGCAACCGTATTCCATTCCTCTCAAAGCCAGAAGCACCCTGCGGGCAAAGGAAGAGAGAGCCCCCAGGTCGAGAGGAAGGCAGGAGAAGCTTACGGAAACCCCTGAGAAGTAGAGGGATAGCAATTCCTTCAGTTCGCAGTCAGCGGGGGGTTCCACGGCACACCGCTTCACGCTTCTCGGAGGAGAGGGGGGCAAAACCAGTCTCTTCAACCCCCTAGCCGAGAAGACCACCCTAACCCCTCCCACCGGGGTCTCAACCGTCTCTTCCCTATCCATCGCAAAAAGGAGTATACCCCTGGAGGCGGAAGTTAGAAAGGAGAAGGGAGTGAGCCATGGGTTACCTGTTTGGGCCGGTACCTTCGCGTAGATTGGGCCTCTCTCTGGGGGTAGACCTCGTGCCCTACAAGGTGTGCTCCTACAACTGCATCTACTGCGAGGTGGGAGAGACCAACCACCTCACGGTAGAACGGAGGGAGTACGTACCCCTGGAAGAGGTGAAAGGGGAATTGGAGTCTTTCTTCGAATCGGGCTTCCACGCAGATCACATCACCTTCTCGGGCTTTGGCGAGCCAACCCTACATTCGGGACTCGGCACCCTTGCCAGGTGGATAAAGGACCGCACAACCACTCCCCTGGCCCTACTAACAAACGCCTCCCTACTCTGGATGCCAGAGGTGAGAGAGGAGGCACTGCAGGTGGACGTGGTTCTCCCCTCCCTGGACGCGGTGAGCGAAGAGGCATTCAAGAGGGTGAACAGGCCACATCACTCCCTCTCCCTGGAGAGAATCGTAGAGGGATTGATACGCTTCTCCGAGGAGTTCAAGGGGAGGCTCTGGCTCGAGATCCTTCTGGTGAAAGGGATCAACGATTCGGAGGAAGAGGTGAAGAGGCTGGCAGAGGTGGTGAAAAGGATCTCTCCCCACAAGATCCAGCTCAATACCGTAGTTCGCCCACCTGCGGTGGCAGGCACGGGTCCACTGAGCTACCGTGAGCTTGAGAAGATCGGAAGGATGCTTCCCGGCAAGGTGGAGATCGTAGGGGCACCCACCGACCACGCCTCCATGGCCACCGGCGAGGTGGAGAAGAGCATTCTGGAGACGGTGAAGCGCCGTCCCTGCACGCTGACCGACCTGGTGAAGGTGACCGGCGCCGACGAAGGCACCGTGAAGACCACCGTTAAGGGGTTGATCCTGAAGGGCGAGCTGGAAGGCCAAGAGGTGGAAGGCAAGGTGTTTTACTTGCAAAGGTCTTGAGATCCAGGCTACTCCCCAAGGATGCTTCTCAGTCTTGAAAAGAGCACCGTCTTTGAGAAGGGCTTCGAGATGAACTCGTCTCCCTTCACTTCAACATCCGCATCAGCACCCTCCCTCGTCTCGTCTGGATACCCGGACATATATATGATTTTCAGCTCGGGATTAAGCTTTTTAGCCTCTTTGGCCAGCTCCACGCCTCCCATTCTTGGCATCACAACATCGGTAAGCAAGAGGTCTACCTCGTCCTTAAAGTTCTCTAAAACTTCAAGGGCTTCTTTCCCGTTTGCCGCTTCAAACACTTTATAGCCAGCTTTCTTAAGGAGTGTAACCGTTAACATCCTGACTGCGTCCTCGTCCTCCACTACCAAGATACCCCTACGAGCACGCCGTACAGAGAGTTCCTCTCTCCTCTCCTCCTCACCCTCCTCGGGCTCTTCCTCCACCTCAGGCAGGTAAACCTCGAAAAGGGTGCCCTTTCCAAGTTCGCTGTGACACCGTATAGTTCCGTTGAGCTGGGTTACTACCCCGTACACAGTGGCAAGTCCAAGACCCGTCCCTCCCTCTTTAGTGCTGAAAAACGGCTCGAATATTCTCTTCTTAGTCTCTTCATCCATGCCTACCCCCGTATCGCTAACAGAGAGTACCACGTAGCGACCAGGGGCCAAACCAAGCTGAGCTGCCTTTACAGGATCGTATATCTCCTTCAGGTCTGTAGATATAGAGAGAGTTCCCCCGTGGGGCATGGCCTCCCGGGCGTTCATCACGAGATTCATGATCACCTGGTCCATGTGGGCAGGGTCCACCTTCACCCTACACCTCTCCTTGGACAACTTCACCTCGAGTTCAATATCCTCCCCTATAACCCTTTCAAGCATCCTTTTTATCTCTGTTATCTCCTGATTCAGGTCTACAACCCGGGACTCCATCACCTGCTTTTTGCTAAATACCAGAAGCTGCTTGGTTAGTTCAGCTGCCTTCTCAGCAGCTTTTCTTATTAGCCCAATTCGCTCTTCCACGATCCGAGGATCCAGAGATCTTCCCCTAACATCGTCCTGGAGCAACTCACACGATCCCAGAATCACCATGAGCACATTGTTGAAATCATGGGCAATTCCACCCGCCAAGCGACCGATAGATTCGAGGCGCTGGGACATTTGAAGCTGCTCCTCTAGCTTTTTCTGCTCGGTGAAGTCCTTAACGAACTCCACCACACCTTTTACCCGTCCCGCCGAGTCTCTAAAGGGATACGCGTGAAGCTCAATCCACTTCAGCTCCCCTTCCGAATCTCTAACCGTCTTTTTCACGACCTCAACCTTCCCGGACTCCATGCACTTCAAAGACGGGCAATCCTCGCAGGGGGTCTCTCTCTTTTGGTAGGCCCGGTAGCACTTCTTTCCTACCAGAGGCACCTCATCTGAATGCCACCTTTCAACGTTGGGATTAGCGTAAACTATGTTCAGGTCCTTATCCAAGACCGATATGCCATCCTCTATGCTGGTGAGGAGGCTTCTCATAAACTCCTCGTTCTCTCTCAGCCTGTCCTCTGCCACCTTCTGGGAGGTTATGTCGTGGTAGTGCTCTATGCGTCCACCGGCAAAGGGACCCGACTCTATAGGCTGGCTCCAGTGTTCCAGCCAACGCTCCTGCCGGTTTTCACCAGGCAGAACGTGACAGACGAAGTTTTCAACGTAGGTGTTATCACGGTAGGTTGCGAG
>CAZMTB010000179.1:0-19597 GCA_964569095.1 uncultured Aquificales bacterium | reverse complement strand
ACCCTGGGGATATTGAGGGCCCGGGCCAGGAAGGCGGCGTGAAGGCCTCCTGCTCCCCCGAAAGAGACCAGGGTGAAGTCCGCCGGGTTGTATCCCCTCTCCACGGAGATGACCCTGATGGCCCTCTCCATGGTGGCGTTGGCCACAGACAGGATGCCCTCGGCCAGTTCCAGGGGAGAGATGCCCAGCTCCCCGGCCATCTCCCGGAAGGGTCCGTCCAGCCTTTCCCGGTGGAGTTTCATCCGTCCCCCCAGGAAATGCTGGGGCACCAGTCTTCCCAGGAAGAGGTGGGCATCGGTCACGGTGATCTCCTTCCCCTTGCCGTAGCAGATGGGCCCGGGATCTGCCCCTGCCGACTGGGGTCCCACCCTCAGGGAGCCTCCCCTGTCTATGCGGGCTATGGAACCTCCTCCAGCTCCCACGGTGTGGATCTCTATCATGGGCACCTTGACGGGGAAGCCCGCCACCTGGGCCTCGGTGGTCATGGCCAGCTTGCCGTCCATGAGGGAGACATCGGTGGAGGTGCCTCCCATGTCGAAAGTGATGACCTTGGAGTAGCCTGCTGCCCTGGCTACCTCCAGGCCACCCACCGCCCCGCCTGCAGGGCCGGAAAGGATGGTTCTCACCGGCTCCTGACCGGCCCGGGCAGCGGATATGACGCCCCCATTGGACTGCATGATTCTCAGGGTATCCCCCTCTCCCAGGCTACCCTGGATGTGGGACAGGTACCTCTCCATGATGGGCAAAACATAGGCGTTTATCACCGTGGTGGAGGTCCTCTCGTACTCCCTGAATTCCGACAGGATCTCGTGGGAGAGGGAGACAGGAAGGCCCCTTCTCTTGATTGCTTCTCCCACCTTCCTCTCGTGGGAGGGATGGGCAAAGGAGAAGAGGAGGGACACGGCCACGGATTCCACCCCCTTCTCCACTAGGTGATCGGCCATTCTCTCCAGTTCTCGGGGGTCTATCTCTTCCAGGACCCTGCCCCCGGGGAGGACCCTTCCCTTGATTCCCATCCTCAGGTCCCGGGGAACCAGGGGCTGGGGTGGTTTCCAGGTGAGGGCGTAGAGCCGGGGGCGGTTCTGGCGTCCAATCTCCAGTATATCCTCCATCCCCCTGTTGGTGACCAGGGCCGTTTTTGCCCCTTTGCGTTCCAGAAGGGCGTTGGTGGCCACGGTGGAGCCGTGGACAATGGATTTGGGCCTTTCCCCGGCCACGGCCTCCAGGCCCCTGAGAACGGCCAGGGCGGGGTTGGAAGGGGTGGAGAGGAGCTTGTAGATGCCCCACTGCTCGCCAGACTGAAAGACCAGGTCGGTGAAGGTGCCCCCCGTGTCTATCCCTACCGTTATTCTCTCTTCCATAGGTCCCTCTTTCACGTCACTCGCCACAATACCCCGAATCCCACAAATAAAAAAGGGAGGGTGTACCACCCTCCCTTCTGACCGATCTTCGCCGTTCTACTTACAAGAAAGGAATGAATGTGGTCACAGACGCCCTTGCCAGCTCAACCAGGTGGTGTGGATAGATGCCAAAGAAGAGGGTGAGAATACCAACAATTGCAATGGCCACCGTCAGCGAAGGCGCACCCTGGGGCCGGGGGAGAGATCCGTCGGGGGCCTCGCCCATGTACATGGCCTGGGCAATTCTGAAGTAGTAGAAGAGAGAGACCACGCTGTTGAGCACAGCTATCACAACCAGCCAGTAGAAACCGGCCTTGATGGCTGCGGAGAAGAGCATGAACTTTCCGATGAATCCTGCCGTGGGGGGGATACCCGTGAGTGACAAGAGGAAGACCACCATTAGCAAGGCCGCCATGGGATTTGTATGGGCAAGCCCCTTGAAGTCGTCAACCTCGTCACCCACTATGCCCTCTCGCCGCAGAAGGATGATCACGCCAAAGGCCCCCATGTTCATGAAGGCATAGGCGAAGAAGTAGAAGGCCACTCCCGCCAGTCCCGTGGTGTTGGCCGCCAGGATACCAAGCAGCATGTACCCCGCGTGGGCTATGGAGGAGTAGGCCAGCATGCGTTTCACGTTCTTCTGCAGGGCGGCAGTAACGTTACCAATGGTCATGGTGAGGGCAGCTATCACCCATAACAGCACCTGCCAGTGGGGAGTCAGAAGCCCTATTCCAACCACGAACACCCTGATAAGTGCGGCAAAGGCCGCTGCCTTGGGAGCCACCGAGATGAAGGCCGTCACGGGTGTGGGAGAACCCTCGTACACGTCTGGCGCCCAGAAGTGGAAAGGCGCCATTGCTATCTCGAGACCGAAACCCGCGGCCAACAGGAACATGGCAACGATTAGCACGGGGTTGTCCTTCAACCCCTTCAGCTTGATAGTCTCGGCAATGGTGTTCAGGTTGGTGCTACCCACAACCCCGTAGGTGAGGGCAATGCCGTACAGCAGGATCCCCGATATGAAGACTCCCACCAGGAAGTACTTCAGGGCCGCCTCGCTGCTCTTCTCGTTGAACCTCATGAAGCCCGCCAGCACGTAAACGGAGAGGGCCATTGTCTCCAGACCCACGTATATCACCACCAGGTCGGCAGCAGAGACCATGACCATCATGCCCAGGGTGCAGAAGAGCATCAAGGCGTAGTACTCCCCAAGACTCACCTTCTCTATCTCGAGGTACTTCAACGAGATGAGGATGGTGATCGCCGTGGCAAAGAGGAAGACCTCCTTGAATATCACGGCGAAGTTGTCCACCACGAACATCCCGGAGAAGGTCGTGGCCGAATAACCCCAGTAACGCATGGTGAAGAGGCCTGCCACCACCGTGCCTGCAAGGGCAAGGATACCCACAGCGCGCTTCTTGTCCTTGGGCACGAAGAGGTCGACCATCAGAAGCGCACAGGCCAGCACCGTTACCAGGATCTCCGGACCAATGGCTTCGAGATTTGGAACCGGAAATGCCGTTGTCATCCTATCTTCTCCCTATTCCAGGTCTCAATCCAAGACCTTGGTTTCTGCGGTCTCGTCTGCCTTGGTCAGTTTGAGCTGCTTCTTTATCCTCGCCTCGTGCTGAAGCCTCTTCTGGTAGTAGTCAGGGTTAACCTGCTCCACCAGGTGCTTAACCGAAACCTCCATCACGTTGAAGATGGGCTTTGGATAGATCCCGATCCAGATGAAGGAGATCACCAGGGGAGTCATGTATATCCATTCGCGCAGGTTCATGTCCGTGAGCTTCAGGTTCTTCTCGTTGGTGATGCGGCCAAACATGGTGCGCTGGTACAACCATAGCATGTAAGCTGCACCCAGAATCACTCCCGACACGGCAAAGGCGGCGTAGACCCAGTTATGCTTAAACACGCCGGCCAGGCAGGTGAACTCCCCGATGAACCCGTTGAGACCGGGAAGCCCGATGGAGGAGAGCATTGTGATCATGAAGAAGGCCGCAAACACCGGCACCACCTTGGATATACCACCAAACTCCTTGATGAGCCTCGTGTGACGCCTCTCGTAGATGATTCCCACGATAAGGAACAAGGCTCCCGTGGAGACGCCGTGGTTGAGCATCTGGAGTATGCTACCCTCTAAGCCCATGGGATTAAGGGCAAACATTGCAAGCATAACCAGACCCATGTGGCTAACCGAGGAGTAGGCCACCAGCTTCTTCATGTCCTCCTGGGCAAGGGCACAAAGGGCCCCGTAGATTATTGCTATGATGGAAAGCACCGCCACCATGGGCACGAAGTAGTTGGCAGCAGCGGGAAAGAGGGGAAGGCTGAAACGTACGAAACCGTAGGTTCCCATCTTCAGCAAGACGCCGGCAAGGATGACGGAGCCAGCAGTAGGTGCCTCCACGTGGGCGTCGGGAAGCCAGGTGTGGAAGGGGAAGAGGGGGACCTTGATGGCAAAGCCCAGGAAGAAGGCCAGGAAGAGCCAGAACTGCAACCCTGCAGGCAGGTGCATCTGGTGAGTCCACTTCACCAGGTTGAAGCTCCACTCACCCGTCACGTGGTGGAAGTAGAAGTAGGCCGTGATGATAGCGATCAGCATGAACAAGCTTCCGAAGAGGGTGTACAGGAAGAACTTGATCGCCGCGTAGAGCTTCCTGGGACCTCCCCAGATACCGATGAGGAAGTACATGGGAACCAGCATCACCTCCCAGAAGACGTAGAAGAGGAAGACGTCCAGGGCACAGAAGACGCCCATCATTCCGGTACCCAGGGCCAGCAGGGCGATGTAGTACTCCTTCTCTCGTTCCTGAATGTAGTTGAAGGAAGAGAGAACCGAGATGGCCATGAGGAAGGTGGTGAGCAGGATAAGCAGAAGGCTTATTCCATCAACTCCAAAGTAGTACTCCACCCCCAGGGCCTTTATCCACGGAACCCTCTCCACGAACTGGAAGTGCCAGGTGGTCCTGTCGAAGGCAAACCAGAGGGGTATGGACACCAGAAAGTCTATCATGGCCACTGCGAAGGCGAAGTACTTGATGACAGTGGTCTTCTCCTTGTTGATGAAGAGAATCAGAAAGGCACCTACAAGGGGTATGTAGGTTACCAGGGAGAGGATCGGAAACCCGAAACTGTTGCTCCCAAAGTCCATGACTCACATCCTCCTTAAACCGTGTCTAATTTTCACAGTACGTGGGCCACCAGGTATACGGTGACCATCACCACTATTCCCAAGGCCATGAAGAACATGTAGTTCTCCACGTAGCCCGTGTGGATTCTCCTGAAGCCCTTGGAGAGGAACTCAACGAACTTTGCAGAACCGTTCACCATTCCGTCCACAACGAAGGGCTCCGTACACACCCTGGTGATCCAGGCGGCCTTCTTGCTTATCCACGCAGCGCCGTTCACCGCCCCGTCGATCACCCACTGATCAAACTTCCAAGAGTAGAAGGCGCCGTCCATCACCCTGTCGATAATGAAGAAGAAGTAGATCTCGTCCACCCAGTACTTGTTGTAAAGCACCTTGTGGAGAAGCCACAGCTTCCTCTGCCAGGCAACGGGATCTATCCAGCGTTTCATGAAGGTGGCATAGGCAAGGGTGATGCCCAAGAGGCCAGCCACAACCGAGATGGCCACCAGAACGATCTCAGGGGGACCCTCTGCAGCGTGGGCGGCATGGGCCGCGTGGGCAGCAGCCTCGTGCGCCACCGCCGCAGCGTGGTGCGCCGCAACTGCGGCATGCTCTGCGACCTTATGGGCCCCCTCGGCAATGGCCGCCGCGTGCTCATGACCGTGTTCAAATACTGGGGCGAGGAACTTGCCAAAGTAGCTCTCCTCCCCCGACTTCAGACCAAAGAAACCGGCAAAGGCCGCGCCAATGGAGAGAAACATCAAGGGAACCGTCATAACCTTGGGAGACTCGTGCACGTGGATCTCGTGGGGAGTCCTGTTCTCGCCAAAGAAGGTCATGAAGACGGCCCTGAAGGTGTAGTAGGCAGTGAGAAATGCCGTAAAGGTACCCAAGAACCACAGGAACTTGTGTCCCGAGTAGAAAGAGTGACCCAGAATCTCATCCTTCGACCAGAAACCGGCAAAGGGAGGCACCCCTCCCAGAGCCAAGGCACCAATGATGAAGGTTATGGCGGTTATCTTCATCTTTTTGAAGAGCCCGCCCATGAGCCTCATGTCCAGCACATCGCTCATGGCGTGCATCACGCTACCCGCGGAGAGAAAGAGGAGTCCCTTGAAGAAGGCGTGGGTCATCAGGTGGAAAACGCCGGCAGCGTAGGCACCCACTCCACAGCCCAGGAACATGTAACCCAGCTGGCTAACCGTGGAGTAGGCAAGCACCCTCTTCAGGTCAAACTGGCTAGTACCAATGGTGGCTGCCATGAATGCGGTCATACAACCCACCACCGCAACCACCTCCATGGAGAAGGGTGCCATGTTGTAAAGAACGTTGCTTCTGGCAACCATGTAAACACCCGCGGTCACCATGGTTGCCGCGTGGATCAAAGCGGAGACAGGGGTGGGACCCTCCATGGCGTCCGGCAACCAGACGTAGAGGGGAATCTGCGCCGACTTACCGGTGGCACCCACGAAGAGCAGCAGGGTTATCACCGTCACCATGGTTGGTGACAAGAGGTGGGCCTTTGCAAAAACCTGGTGGTACTCGAGGGTTCCCAGGTAGTACCAGATGAAGAACATGCCCATGATGAATCCGGCATCGCCCACCCTGTTGGTGATGAACGCCTTCATTCCTGCCTTCCACGCAGTGTCCCTCTGGTACCAGAACCCGATCAAGAGGTAAGAACAGAGGCCAACGCCTTCCCAACCCACGAACATCACCGCGTAGCTGTTGCCAAGCACCAAGATGAGCATGAAGAAGACGAACATGTTGAGGTAGGTGAAGAACCGGGGATAACCTTCGTCTCCGTGCATGTACCCTATGGAGTAGACGTGGATAAAGAAGGATAGGGTGGTGACCACCATGAGCATAACCGCCGTGAGCTGATCCACCATGAATGCCAAGCGAATGTGGAGATCACCACCTCCCGAGGTGATCCAGTCCCACAGCACAACCTCGGTGGTCTTTCCGTGGAGTACATCGATGAAGACCATGATGGAGAGCAGCCAGGAGAGTCCAAGAGCAGCAACCGCTATGAAGTGGGCTTTGTTCTTGAAGACCTTGAAGCCAAAGAGGCCGTTCAAAATGAAGCCCACCATGGGGAATACGGGAATCAACCAGCAGTAATCAATCATCGTTGCCTCCCTACCACTTCATTATGTTCATGTTGTCCACGTTCACGCTGTGGCGGTTACGGTAGACTGCCACCACTATCGCCAGTCCTACCGCCGCTTCACCAGCAGCCACGGTGATCACGAACAACGCCAGAATCTGTCCCGTGAGGTCGGCAAGTTGAGAGGAGAAGCCAACGAGGGCCAGGTTCACCGCATTTAGCATCAACTCGATGGACATGAGCACGATGAAGACGTTTCTGCGGCTCAGTGCCCCTACGATGCCAATGGCGAAGATCACCAACGACAGAACGATAACATGGTTTACGGGAATCACTGTTTCACCTCTCAAGCTTGTATTTCGCCAGCACTATGGCACCAACCATGGCGGCGAGCAGAAGCACAGAGGCCACTTCAAAGGGGAATAGGAACTTGGTGAAGAGCACCGTCCCCAAGGCCTCGGTGTTGCCCATGGCAGCAAGCTGCGACTTGGCCAAAGCCCCCGTGTTTTTGTAGAGAAAGCCCATCCACACCGTAAGACCTATCTCCACCACGAAGAGCACCGATACGAAAGCGGCTATCAGGGTCTGCGCATGGGTCTGCTTAACCTGGTTCTGCTCTTCGGACTTGACGCTCATGATCACGAAGAGCATCAGGGCCATCACTCCGCCCGCGTACACCAGCACCTGTATTGCAGCCAGCAGCTCCGCCCCCAGAATGACGTAGATGGCGGCCATGACCACGAAGGCCATCATCAGGGCAATGGCGCTGTGAATGGCGTTGCGGCGGGTTACGGTGATGAGGGCCAGAACCACGGCCATCACCGCAAAGAGGTCGAAAAATAGATTAGCCCAGTTCATATCTCAGCTCTCCTCTACTTTTTGAAGGTCCGTTCCCACTTGCTGTAGTCCTGGAGCATGGTGTCAAGGTCGAACACCATCTCGTCCCTGGTGTAGACCGCAGACTCGTAGAAGGAGGTCATCTCCAGGGCATCTTGAGGACACGCCTCTACGCACAAACCGCAGTAGAGGCAGCGGGAAAAGTCTATCACGAAGGTCTTGGGCACCCTATCCTTGCCCTTACCCTCTCCCACTATGGTTATGCACTCCGCTGGGCACGCCCTGGCGCAAAGGCCGCAGGCGTTACACCTGAGCCTGGTCTCACCCTCCTCGGTCTCCTTGGTGAGGTGCCTTATTGTGCCCCTGAAGGCGGGATAGGGCGTCCACTTCTCTTTGGGATACTGCATGGTTATGTGCTTCGATAGGCCGTAGCGCCCCGTTCTGTTCAGTCCTATAAGAAGGTCTTTTCCAAAGATCTTAGAGATAAGCCCCATTTCTCCTATCCTCCCTGTACCATCATCATCACCACGCCGGTAACCACGATGTTTGCGAGAACTATTGGCAGCATTATCTTCCACCCTATCTTCATGAACTGGTCGTACCTGTAGCGGGGGAAGGTGGCCCTAACCCAGATCATGAAGTAGATGAGGGCAAACATCTTGAGCAAGAACCAAACGAACCCGGGCAACACCGGACCGCGCCAACCTCCCAGGAAGAGGATGGTGGCCATGGCACAGACGATGATCATGTTGGCGTATTCGGCCAAGAAGAAGTAGGCAAACTTCATGCCCGAGTACTCGGTGTGAAAGCCAGCCACCAGCTCGGTCTCGGCCTCTGGAAGGTCAAAGGGGACCCTGTTGATCTCACCCAGG
Source organism: uncultured Aquificales bacterium (assembly GCA_964569095.1). Lineage (GTDB taxonomy): Bacteria > Thermosulfidibacterota > Thermosulfidibacteria > Thermosulfidibacterales > JALWSI01 > JALWSI01. The sequence goes on along the minus strand of CAZMTB010000179.1, from coordinate 11,245 downwards.
GCCGCGATGATGTAGATGACGAAGGCCACCGGCTGGTAAACGATGTTCCAGACGTGCTGGGATTCCACTATCTTCACCAGGTCTAAAGAACCCGATATCATCAACACCCCTATAATGGAGAAACCGAGGAATATCTCGTAGGAGAGCATCTGAGCCGCAGATCTCAAACCTCCGAGGATAGGATACTTACTGCCCGACGCCCAGCCTGCAAGCAGGATACCAAGCACCCCCACCGAGGCGATGGAGAGCACGTACATAACCCCGATGTTCAGCTGGGTGATGGCAAAGTGCTTGTCGAAGGGTATAACCGCAAACAGCACCAAAGCCGTAACGAGAGTGAGAATGGGGGCAAAGTAGAAGGTGAACTTGTAGGCCTCGTAGGGAACGATATCCTCTTTCATGAACAGTTTGAGACCGTCGGCTATGGGTTGAAGCAACCCGTGAGGACCCACCCTCATGGGACCCATTCGCACCTGCATGTGACCAATCACCTTTCTCTCGATGTAGGTGAGATAGGCCACGGTGAGAAGGGCAAGGGCGAAGACCACGATTATCTTCAGAAGCGCGATTCCTATCTCCAACAGCATGGCATCTCCTCCTTACCTGTCCACTTCGCCCAGAACCACGTCTATGCTTCCAATGGCAGCAATTACGTCTGCCACCAGGGCCCCTTCCACCATGGTGGGCAGAGACATGAGGTTGGCGAAAGAGGGAGCCCTTATCTTCAACCTATAGGGCTTGTTTGAACCATCGCTCACGATGTAGAAGCCCAGCTCTCCCTTGGGAGCCTCCACGCAGGCGTAGGCCTCTCCCTCAGGGGGCTTGATCACCTTAGGAACCTTGGCAATGTACTCGCCAGAGTCGTCCTTCTCGAGGAAGTCCAGGCACTGCTGGCATATCTTGCAAGACTCCCTCATCTCCTTCAACCTAACCAGGTACCTGGCGTACACGTCGCACCCGTCTTCCACGGCAATCTCCCAGTCCACCTTGTCGTAAACCCCGTAGGGCTCAGAGAGACGAATGTCCCATTCTACCCCGGAACCCCTGATGCTGGGACCGGAGAGGCCCAGGTTGAGACCGTCCTCTGCGGAGATCTTCGCCACGTTTATGGTACGAGCCAGCCAGATGCGGTTCTTCAAGATGAGGTCGTCGTAGTCCTTTGCTCGGGTTGGGAAGATGTTGCAGAACTCACGGCACTTCTCGATAAACCCATCGGGTAGGTCGTTTGCCACCCCGCCAATTCTGAAGTAGCTGGTGGTGAGCCTAGCACCGCACACCATCTCGAAGAGGTCGAGTATGTACTCGCGCTCGCGGAAACAGTATAGGAAGACCGTCATGGCCCCTATGTCCAAAGCGTGGGTGGCAAGCCAGAGAAGGTGGCTGGAAATCCTGGTGAGCTCTGCCATGAGGGTTCTGATGTACTTTGCCCTCAAAGGAACCTCCAATCCCATGAGCTTCTCCACCGCCAAGACGTAACCGTAGTTCATGGCGTGGGCAGAGATGTAGTCCAGACGATCCGTTACGGGGAGAAACTGGGGATAGGTCTTGCTCTCGGCAAACTTCTCGAATCCCCTGTGGAGATATCCGATGTATATCTCGGTATCTACAATCCGTTCTCCCTCCAGGGCGAGCACCACCCTCAACACCCCGTGGGTACTGGGATGTTGAGGCCCCATGTTGACCCACATCTCCTCGGTCTTCAGGGTCTCCTTCATCAGGTCGTGCTCAACCCTACCCTCTTCGGTGATAACCAGTCCTTTTATCTCGTTCATAGGCAAATCCTTCTGTCTAAAGGGCATTGGTTTTGGTGCAGTGACGGCTCAACCACTTTTCCCGATAGCCCTCGGGCCCCTGAAGGGGATACTCCTTCCTCAGAGGATGTCCCTCCCAGTCGTCTGGAAGAAGTATCCTTCTCAGGTCTGGGTGGTTGGCAAACCTTATCCCCACCATGTCGTAGGCCTCGCGTTCGTACCAGTTGGCAGAGCGCCAAACCGGGTAAACGCTCTCTACCTCCTCGTTCTCCGCCAGATTCACCTTGAGGCGCAGGCGATGCTTCTTGCTGGTGGAGAAGAGGTGGTAGACCACCTGAAGGGGCTTCTCCTCGTTCTTGGGATAGTGAACCCCTATCACCTCGGAGAGGTAGTCAAAGGCAGTCTCTGGATCGTTCTTCAGCCACCTGCAAAGTGGTAGAATCTGGTCCTTCTTCACCGTGATGGTGAGCTCGTTATTGGCAAACTTGATATCCTCTATGGCCTCCGCGTGCTCCTTCTTTATTGCTTTCACCAATGGAAGGGAGTCCACGTCTACCTTGGGCTCTTCAGCCTCCTTCTTGGCAGCCTCTGCGGCCTTTGCCGCCTTTCTGGCTTTGGCCAGAGCTATGGCCTCTTCTTTGGTGAGTTTCTTCTTTGGTGCCTTCTCGCTGTCGCCCATCTCAACACCTCACTTCCTGAAGACCTTCATGTTGTCGATCTTCTCTTGAAGCATGATCACCCCGTACATCAGACCCTCGGGACGGGGCGGACACCCAGGCACGTAGACATCTACCGGCACTATCTGATCCACTCCTTGGACCACATGGTAGGTGTTGAAGGCACCTCCCGAGTTGGCACAACTACCCATGGAGATGACCCACCGGGGCTCAGGCATCTGATCGTACACCCTCCTGAGTACAGGGGCCATCTTCAGGGTCACGGTACCCGCCACTATCATCGCGTCGGACTGGCGAGGCGTAGCCCTGAATATCACCCCGAAGCGGTCAAAGTCGTACCTGGCAGCACCCGCAGCCATCATCTCTATGGCGCAGCAGGCCAATCCAAAGGTCATGGGCCAGATGGAAGAACGCCTGGCCCAGTTCACCACCTTGTCGAGGGCAGTGGTAAGGGCGTTCTCTGGCAGTTTTCTGTCTATCACTCCCATTCCAAAGCTCCTTTCGCCCAAGCATAGATGTAACCCACGAGCAGAATGACGATGAAGAGGAACATCTCTATAAACCCGAACCAACCTATCTTCTTGTAAACCGCCGCCCAGGGATACATGAAAACGGCCTCAACGTCGAAGAGCAGGAAGAGCATCACTATGATGAAGAAGCGAATTGGAATCTGTAGCTTTCCCGTGGTGAAGGGATCGATACCGCACTCGTACGGAGAAAGCTTCTCTGAATAGGGATCGTTTGGCCGTACCAGGAATGAGACCAGAAGGGTCACCACACCAAACCCCAGTGCCAGCGCTATGAGGATAAGCACCGGCGCGTATTCACTGATAGTGTGATACATTATGTCACCCCCGTGTGCCTTTTGGGATCTTTCGGAAACCGGGGCGGCGTGTAGCACAGGGTCATCTCCATTGCAAGTGGGAAAAGGGTGAAGCCTTGAAGAATCAAGGGTAATTACCTAAAACAAAAGGCGTTATGAGAACCAAAATTTTGTGAAGATTATCGCAATCCCAAACCAATAAATCGCACCGCACACCTTCAACCCACACTCACGGGAAAAACCACGAACCAAAATCTGGGAGATCGGCCGTATAAACACAAAAAATAAAATTGCTAAAATTGGGAAAAACCAATGTGGGAGATCACAGAGTCCCATAGCGAGGGAGACGCCCCAGGCTACTAATCCCAGAGAACATACCGGAAATAAAAACCTAATCCTTCAATTCACGCCGCCGTCATACAATCACCACAAAAGTTTTACCCAATGAAAACCTTGACTTTTCTCGTTGCGTCCGATATTAGTGGTAGGAGAATCAAAACGCGGCAGAATGCCCCTGAAAAGGGCAAATCGTCCGAAAGGGCGAGACGCAAAGCCACCGGCCTAAGGCAAAGGGCTACGGTAGCGGGGCTGCCAGGGGAGGTGAGAGAGATGCGTGACACCTGAGAGAGAAAACCGGCGTGTAGAAGAGGGGAGTGATGTGCGCCCCAGGCAAGTCGGGGAGAAGGAAGAGAGATAGGTAAAAGGCAAATTGAAACGTACCTAACAGGTAAGGAGGCAACCCAAATGAATAGGAAGTGGAAAGCAACAGGGCTTTTGGTGGCAGTGGCTCTGCTGATCAGCGGAGTGGCGTGGGGTACCAGCTACAAGAACCCGGTAGAGGTAGACTGGCTAAACTTCACTGCAGAGCTCACCCCAGCTGGAGAGGTAGAGATGCACTGGACGCCGTACAATAACACCGAAGACTTCAGATTCTACAAGGTGGTAAGGTCAACCACCAACCCAGACCCAGTCTATCCCGAAGACGGCTACATCAAATACTACGGAAACATAGATGCAGACTCGTACATCGACACCAATCCCCCAAAAGGCACCATATACTACCGGGTTTGCGTCATCACCAAGAACGGCGACAGGTGGGTGAGCAATGTGGTGACCATCGAGAACGGAGGAGAGATAGTCCACATCACAGCCACTGCCCTGTACCGCGAGGAGAGCAAGGCAGTGGATGTCCAGTGGACAAAGTACGCCGGAGATGACTTCGAGAAGTACGAGGTCTACCACGCCAAAGGTGAGAACAGCTGCTCAGCGAGTGGTAAAGAGATTAACAATCAATCCACCGTGAAGTGCACCGAAGAGAAGGACTGGGAGCTGATTGCCACCATAAACGACAGCAACCTCACCCTCTACACCGACGCCTACTCCTTCAGCCCCGGCACCAATTTCTACAAGGTGGTGGTGGAGCTAGAAGGTGGAAGATCCATAGAGAGCAACGAGGTGCCAGTAACTATTCCCTGTGAAGAAAGCGGTGGAGAGACGGGCAACAGATTCACCGTGAAGTTCAAGAACCTCCCCAGCGGTATTGTGGATTGCTGCAATTGCAGTCTCTCCTTCTCCTGGGAGGCCAATGGAGGATCCGGAAACTACAGGTACATGTACAGGCTCGCTGGCTACGACGAGGATTGGTCAAACTGGAGCGGTACCACCAGCGTATCTTACCAGAATCTGCCACAGGGGAGCTACACCTTCATGGTGATCTGCGAAGACACCTCCCAGAACAAGGTGACAGCAACGCAGAGCACCTTCACCGTGCGGTGCGACCAGAACGGGGAGGGAACCATACCCACCGCTGACATCTCTCTGAAAGAACACGACCTCCTGGGTAAAAAGGCAGTGGACTTGAAGATAACCACCAAGGGCGGAACCCAGAGGAACACGGTAGACCTCTACTTCGGACTCGTATACCCCACGGGACACTTCAGGTGTCTGATTCTGGGCGATACGGGTATAACCCTTGGTCCAGAAGACTCCCTGCAGGCCCTCTTTAAGAAGGTGGAGATGTTTGACATCAACGATCCCATCACACTCTACACCTATGTGATTCCAGACAACGCTCCCAAGGGAGAATACCTATGGGTCGTCTTGTTCACCGACTCGAACAAGAACTTCTTCAATCCTGATTGGATCGTCTCTTACGACATGGAAGGCTTCTCCGTAGAGTAAACGCGCGACAAGGGGAGGTGCCTTTAACGCGGCGCCTCCCCTTACCAAAAATGGAGAACCTACCCCCTTGCAAACCTGGGAAGGGGGAATATAAAAGGGGGGCGCTGTTTGGGAGGAGGTCTCTCCCTGCCGGCGCCTGTAGCTCAGTAGGATAGAGCAGCGGACTTCTAATCCGCTGGTCGGGGGTTCGAATCCTCCCAGGCGCGCCAGACGATGTTATGGTGAGTGTGGCTCAGGTGGTTAGAGCATCGGACTGTGGCTCCGAGGGTCGAGGGTTCAAATCCCTCCACTCACCCCAACCTCTTCACTGAAACACCAAGATAAAACCCCAATCACTCAAAGCAGTAGTCGTTCCCTTGTGCTCTTCAACAAGTTGTGGTATCCGGCCTCCTGTAACACTAAATGTAGAAGGAGGAAGAGATGAAAGAGAGATTTTCCATCTGCGCCGCGATAGCAGTGGTGGTTCTATTGTGTTGGAGCGCAAAGGCCATGGCGGTAACACCTATCTTCGACGAGCCCATGGCGGGGAGTCCCTATTCACCTAAGGTGGCCTACGGGATGGACGGCTCGGTGGTGGTTGCAGGCACCATCGCAAAGGAATCTGGAGATGAGGACTGGAGCGTCTCTCTCTACAGACCCGACTCCAAGGGAGAGTACTCCCTCTTTTGGAGAAAGAGTTACGACGGGGGACACGACGACACAGTGTCGGCAGTGGCCATAACCCCAAAGGGGGAGATCGTGGTGGTAGGAACCACCAATAACGGAAACGACGACGATCTGCTGGTAGTGGTATTCAGCGAAGACGGAGACGTCAAGTGGCAGAGGGGCTATCCCGGCCCCCACAGGGACAGAGGCCTTGCCGTTGCAGTTTGGAGCAACCAAGAGGGGGAAGAGAGAATAGCCGTGGGAGGCATCACCAACAACGGCAGCGACGACGATCTGCTGGTTCTGCTCTACAATGGCCAAGGAGGTATGGTGTGGAGTGGTCCTATCATCTACGACGACGAAGGAGATGACCACCTGGTAGCCATCCAGATGGACCCCAATGGAAACCTCCTGCTTCTGGGAAACTCCGGCTCGTCAGAGAACTGCCACTGGGTGTTGGCAAGCTACAGCCCCAACCGCGAGCGCAACTGGGTGAAGCGAGAGAGCGGAGACGGGGTGGCAGAGGCCTCTGACCTTGCCGTAAATCAAAAGGGAAGAGCCCTGGTTTGCGGCACAACTAACGGTGGAGAGGGAAACGACTGGATATTCGTAGAATACAGCTCCTCGGGAGGAGTGTTCTGGAGGGGACGCTACAAGGGAAACAACGAAGACAGGGCCTACTCTGCAACCCCCATTCCGGATCTGGGCTGGGCAATTGCCGGAACATCCTACGTGGACGAAGACTCGGGCAAAGACGGCCTGCTTATGGCAGTAGACGAAAACGGTTCTCCACTGTGGATGAAGTGGCTAAACGGTGCTAACGACCAACAGTTATTACAGGTGACGGGGGACTTTTCGGGATACCTCGTGGCAGTGGGCATAACCGACAACGGGAAGGACACCGACTGGTGGATAGGAAGATACTCTCCATCGGGAGAGCTGGACTGGGAGTATACCTACGACGGCGGTTCCACCGATGAGAACCCCATCTCTGCAGTTGGCCCCCGCGGAGAGGTGGCCGTCGTAGGCAACACGGGAGAGGACTGGAAGTTGATGGTCTTCGGTGCCCAGTACGGGACGAGAGCACTGGCCAGCGAGGTGATAGAGCTGGCCCCTAAAGAGACCACTAACGTGGTGAAGGGAGAGTACATAGGCCTTGGAGAGATCGCCAACGGGGGAAGAAACCTGGAGTTTTCGGTCTCTTCTCCGGTCTTCGTGGACAACGCGTCGGGACAACCCTTGGATGTCACGCTTTACGCGGGCTTGGGCATACCCACCTGGGGTCTCTTCTTCTTCAACCAAGACCTAACGCTCAGTGATGGGTACGCTCCCCTTCTGAGGGACTCCAGGTATCCATTAAAGAAAACCCTGATTCCAAGCATCCAACTACTGGACGAATCTGGCACACTTCTCCCCGGCTTGCCACCAGGAGAGTACCTCTTCTTCCTGGCAGCCCTCCACGGGGTCAACGCAGACGACATGGCAAACTTCGACTGGAACTCAGAGAGATACATGATAGAGTATTCGGTCTTGGAGTTAAGGTGAAAGGAGGAGCGAAATGAAGGTATTTAAAAGGCTGATCTTGATACTGAGCGTAGCAGTCATGCTAGGAGGAACCGCCCTGGCAAGCGGAAGCTCCGAGAGACTCTTTCCCCCAAGCAGCGTAACTGGAAGCCAATATCCACCTGCGGTTACCGTGGACGATAACGGCAACGTGGCAATGGCGGGCACGGTGGAACACTCCCCCGGGGGCGACGACTGGAGCATAATCTACTACGAAAAGGGAGACGAGGTTCCCTCTCAGAGTACCCAGGACTTCACAGACTGCGACACCGCTCGCGGCGTAGCAGAGCACGATTCCAAAGTTATCGTGGTGGGAAGCCAGGGAACCAACAGTTCCGGGAAGGACTGGAAGATAGCCGAGATTGCTCCCCAGAGCGGAGAACTGGTGTGGCAGGACTCTTGGGATAACAACGGCCACGACGACGAGGCAATGGCAGTAGCAATGAGCAAAGCCACCGCCGTTGTGGCAGGATACACGAGCGACGGAACCCGCACCTCAGTGAGAATGGCAGCCTACGACGCAAAAAGCGGTGCGAAGATTTGGGGCAAGACCCTCACTAGGCCAACCAACGACCTTGCGAGATTCGTCGAAGTGGACGGCGACCAGATGGCGGTAGTTGGGGGTTCGAGAACCAACTCTACCCAGTCGTCTTGGCTTCTCATCGGAGTCAAGGTTCCCGACGGGGAGGTCCTGTGGGAGAAGGCAGGACCAGATCTACCCACCGGCAAGATGCTGGGAATGGCCGTCTCACAGGACGGAAGGGTTGCCGCAGTAGGATACTCCTACAACGGTACCGAGCACCGGTGGACTGTGGTGCTTCTATCCCCAGAAGGGAACCTGCTCTGGAAGAGAACCCTTAACACCGCCAGCGAGGCCAAAGGGGTCACCTTCGACAACCAGGGAAGGGTGGTGGTGGCAGGGTTCTCCATCGACTCCAGTCGCCGCAACGTCAAAGTGGTATGGTACGATGCCTCTGGCAATGAGGAGCTGGCTAAGAGCTACGACGGGGGAAACAACGACGAGGCCATGGCAGTGGCCGCCGACCTGTCGGGCAACGTGGTAGTCACCGGCTACACCTACAACGGCAGCGATAGAGACATCCTGGTGCTATGCTACGACAGCAAGGGAGAGATCCTCTGGAGCGACACTATAGGAGGCGAAGAGACCAACGAGACGGGTTACCGTGTGGTGGTCTCCAAAACGGGAGAGTCCACGGTGGTGGGAGTAGCCCAGAGCGTGGGAGGCTACGAGTGGAAGGTGATAAGGTACAAAGGACACGTGCTCTCTCACACCCTGCAGAAGGCAGAGGTGAGGGCTCTGGAGCTGAAAGAGGATCCCGATGTGGCCACGGGAGACTACTTAGGACTGGGTAGCGTGGTGAACAACGGCACCCAGCTGAAGGTGGCGGTCTCTCTCCCCCTCTACATTGCCGACAACGGAAACCCCGTAGAGGTGAACCTATACTTTGCCATAGCCTTCGGCGGCTACCTCTACATCCTGCAACAGGATAGCAGTTTCTCCACAGAGACTCTGGAGCCATGGAAGAAGGGCGTGAAGGCTCCCTTGAAGGCAGATATTCTTCCCGCATTCTCGGTAGTGAATCCCATAACCGGAGATCTGCTGCTCCCAGCAGGAGACTACGTATTCTACCTTCTGGTGGTCCCCTCTACGGTTAAGGACGACCTGTCTAATCTTAAGGCCGATGGGCTTTGGGAACTCACCTACGCAATACTTAAATTGGGAGAATAGACCCTTGACTTTCGGGGATAGGTAGCCCTATCTTTCCCGTGGAAAGAGAGGGACACCTGTCCCTGCTGCGGAGAGGTGGCCGAGCGGCTGAAGGCACTCGCCTGCTAAGCGAGGATACGGGAAGACCGTATCGAGGGTTCGAATCCCTCCCTCTCCGCCAGTTTTTTCAAAAGGAGTGTTAAGCAGAAGTTATGAGAACCAAAGAGGAACTAATTTGAATCCCGCTATAAAAGCTATTAGCAGATGTTCCAGTGTAGACATATTCCCAGGAGCTACTGAGGGGCGAATAACCGCTTTTCCCAAAGCTAGTGGGGTAATTTGGAATGTGACCAGCGAGTATGTCGAAGTGTTAGAACCTTGCGATCATAAGGGCAACCCTATATTCTTCGAAGATGGAGAAGAAGTATTTCTATCCTTTGCCATAGGAAAGAAACGTAAGGGATTTAGAAGCAAGGTATTAAAAGTTGCCCAATCCCCAAGGGTGGTAAGATTCTCTCTTAGCAACTCTTTTGAACTCTGCGAACTAAGAAGTAGCGTGAGGATACCAGTACATTTCTGCGCTACCTTCCGGTACCCTACCTCTGAAAGCGAGGCTCTGGTAGGAGGAGTAGTTGGAGATCTCACGGAGAAGGGTTGTTTTGCAACGGTGGCCGGAATGTTACCTCTAGACATCCCCATAGTATGCACTCTGTTTCTAAACGAAGGAGAGAGTGTGAAAGTACTGGGCAAAGCGGTGAGAATGACCCCAACAGGAGTGGCAGGATTCAACGGCTACGGAATCATGTTCGATGCCTTACCACCAGAATCCAAAGAGAAGATTGAAAAGGCCATGAGAGAGCGAGTTCCCGTTCTTAGGGAGATATGCTCCGTAATCTCTGCTCCAGCTAATCAAGAGGATCGAGGAAAGGAATAGCTTACCCCCCTTCAGAATTACACTATTTAATCTACTCTACGCGTCTCTCCCGAAGACCATTCTTCTTTCGGTGAGAGGAAATGTTCATTATTATCGCCTTGAAAGGACATAAGGGCACACAGAGCTCACACCCCACGCATCTCTCCTTGTCAAAGATCACCTCCATGGTATCACGATTCATGGAGAGCGCATCTGTAGGGCAGATGGTGGTGCAAAGGCCACAGTGGGTGCAGAGTTCCTCGTCGCGGTCGATGTCTCCTGCCAAAAACCTCACCCTCACCCCGATCTCTTTGAGAAACTCTATCCCCTTATCAAAATCCTCCTTCTCTCCAGACAACTCCAAGGTCATTACCCCTTCTTGTCTTGGGGTGATCTTGGCCTTAATAATGTTGAACATGAGGTTGTGCTTGGAGTGAAGGGCATAGATTATAGGCTGGTCCCAGGTGTGCTGGGGAAACTCCAACACCACCTTCTTGGCTATTTTCACAGGATCTCCTCCTGGGCAAGCAACTGGATCACCCTGGGAATGAGCCAAGTAGCAGTCTTGCGATTCGCCCCTCCGGCGAGAACCACGTGCATCTTCCCACCCCAGTTCCGATAGGACATCTCAACCAGCCTTTTACCCATCTCCACGAAGAACTCCCTACTCAGTCCAAGGCTTCCGTAGTCTCCAGAGCAGGTGTCGAAACCAAAATACCAGAAGAAGAGGTCTGGATTGAACCTTTCTATTTTCGGGATGGCGATATCGGTGATGATAGACATGTACTCCTCTTCCACCTTTCCCCCCTGGTAGGTGAGGGTGACGTCGAAGTCCTGTTTCAAGCCGTCGGCACTCTCCCAGTTTCTGTCGCAGCAGCAGAGGTGAAGCACATCTGTGTCGTCCTTCACCAACTCCCTGGTACCATCGCCATGGTGGGCATCGGTGTCGAGAATGGCAAACCT
>CAZMTB010000178.1:0-19207 GCA_964569095.1 uncultured Aquificales bacterium | reverse complement strand
GCAAGGGAGCAGGTGGAGCTGCTGGATCACCTGGTGGAAGAGGCGTGGCCCAGGACGAGGGTTGAAGGCCACATCCCGCCGTCCCTGAGACTTCCAGAGCTCTCAGGGCTTCATCCCTCCCTGCAAGGGCCGGTGATACTGCGGTTTCTCAAAGAGGCCTTCCCAGGGCACAGAATGGGCAAAAGGCACGTGGAGGGGATAGTCAGGCTGCTACGCTCGCCGGGAGAGGGCGTGGTGGGGGTGCCCGGGGGAACGGTGGCAAAGAGGGGAGGGCTGCTGGTCGCCATCCAGAAACCGGTGAGGGAGGTGAAGAGGAATGCGGGAGAGAGACCCGCCCCGTACCTGCTGGAAGAGACCGGGATTCACCTCTGGGGGGGATCCCGGTGGAGGGTAAGAATCACCCAGACCCCGGTCACGGTGGCCCCGGAGAGGGGAGTGGCCCTCTCTGCAGAGAAGGTGTCCCTGCCCCTCATTCTCCGTTGCAGAAGGCCAGGAGACAGAATATACCGCAGGGGGGTGGGCCACAAAGAAGTCAAGAAGATCATGCAGGAGAAGGGAATCTCAAGAGAGAAGAGAGACACCATTCCCCTGCTTGTTGACCCCTCTGAGAATAGGGTGTTATGGGTTGCCGGACTTGGAGCAGATCCGCGGGTGGCACCAGTGCCCGGGGAACCGGTCCTGGTGGTAGAGATGGAGGAGTGAAGAGCCCATGGAGAAGGTGGAGAGACTGTTCACCGCCCAGGAGGTGGAGGAGAGGGTAGAGAGGCTTGCCGCAGAGATCAGGGAGGCGTACGAGGACGAGATTCCCACGGTGATCGCGGTTCTCAAGGGCAGTTTCATGTTCACCGCCGACCTGGTGAGGCGGCTACCCGGTACCTTCGCGGTGGACTTCATCAGGGCATCTTCCTACGGTGACGGCACGGAGACCTCTTGCCACGTCAGCGTGTCCCTATGGCCCTCGGTGAAGATAACCGGCAGAAGGGTTCTGCTGGTGGACGACATCGCCGATAGCGGCCTCACCCTGAAGTGCTTGGTGGAGAGGCTCGAAAAGGAGGGGGCCGAGGGGGTAGACGTGTGCGTTCTGCTTGACAAGCCCAGCAGGAGAAAGGTGGAGTTCGCCCCAAGGTTCGTGGGGTTCACTGTGCCCAACCTCTTCGTGGTGGGATACGGGATAGATTACGCCGAAAAGTACAGAAACCTCCCCTACATTGGGGTTCTGAAGGAGGATTGATTTGGGAGAGAAAGGGCAACGCCCCCCTGTTCCCCCTCCCCTGAGGGAGCTGAACAGAAACCTGATTCTCTGGCTGCTCATCGCCCTCATGGTGATCGTGGTGTTCAACCTCTTCAACACCCCTGCCAAGAGGATAGAGAAGGTGAGCTACTCTACCTTCCTGAACCTGGTGGAGGAAGGGGCGGTGAAGCACGTGCTGATAAAGGAGTACGAGCTGCAGGCCAAGGTAGAGACCGAAAAGTACCTGGACTACCTGAGAAAGCACAAGAAGCTCACCGGAAGCCTCTCCAAGACCGGACCCAGCATCATACCCGCCCGCATAAAGGCCAAAAGGGGCAACAACACCAAGCAGTCAAAGGGATTCACCCCCGCAAAGGGAAAAGGGGCAAAACCCCTCACCATCATCCAGGTGAACTACCCCAACGATCCCGATCTCATAGAGATACTCCGCAAGCACAAGGTGGACATCGAGGTGAAGCCCCCAGAGAAGACCCCCTGGTACGTGAACGCCCTGGCCTCCTGGCTGCCGTTCCTGCTCCTCATTGCCGTCTGGATATTCTTCATGCGCCAGATGCAGATGGGAGGCGGAAAGGCCCTCTCCTTCGGAAAGAGCAGGGCCCGGGTTGTGGAAGACAAGGGAAAGAAGGTGACCTTCAAAGACGTTGCAGGGGCAGACGAGGCCAAGGAGGAGGTGCAGGAGATCATCGAGTTTCTCAGGGACCCCAAGAAGTTCCAGAAGCTGGGAGGCAGGATACCCAAGGGGGTGCTCCTGGTGGGTCCCCCGGGAACCGGGAAGACCCTGCTTGCCAAGGCCATAGCTGGAGAGGCAGAGGTGCCCTTCTTCAGCATCAGTGGCTCGGAGTTCGTGGAGATGTTCGTGGGAGTAGGCGCCGCCCGGGTGAGAGACCTCTTCGAGCAGGCCAAGAGCAAGGCCCCGTGCATAATCTTCATCGACGAGATAGACGCCGTGGGAAGACACCGGGGCGCCGGTCTGGGAGGAGGACACGACGAGAGGGAGCAGACCCTGAACCAGATGCTGGTGGAGATGGACGGAATGGACAGCAACGAGGGCATCATCATGGTGGCGGCAACCAACAGACCAGACATTCTCGACCCCGCCCTCCTCAGGCCCGGCAGGTTCGACCGTCAGATCGTGATTCCCCGTCCAGATGTGAAGGGAAGGGAAGAGATACTGAAGGTGCACGTCAGGGAGAAACCCTTGGCAGACGACGTTGACCTCTCGGTGATCGCCAAGGGATGCCCGGGGTTCTCAGGGGCAGACCTGGCCAACCTGGTGAACGAGGCCGCCCTTCTCGCCGCCCGTAAGGGAAAGGACAAGATAGAGATGGAGGACTTCGAGGCGGCGAAGGACAGGGTGCTCATGGGAGTGGAGCGCAAGAGCATGATCATCAGCGACGAGGAGAAGAAGAACACCGCCTACCACGAGAGCGGGCACGCTCTTGTGGCCAGGCTGATTCCCGGAACCGATCCCGTTCACAAGATCACCATAATACCCAGGGGCATGGCCCTGGGCGCCACCCAGCAGCTGCCCGTTGACGACAGGTACACCTACACAAAAGACTACCTGCTGAAGAACATCACCGTTTTGCTCGGGGGGCGCGCCGCAGAGGAGTTGGTGCTGAAGCACCAGACCACGGGGGCCGCGAACGACCTGGAGAGGGCCACCGATATCGCCCGGAAGATGGTATGCAAGTGGGGAATGAGCGAGATTCTCGGTCCTGTAACCTTCGGCAAGCAGGACGAGATGCTCTTCCTGGGCAAGGAGCTGGCCAGCCATCCTGAGTACAGCGAGGAGACCGCCCGGGAGATAGACAAGGAGGTGGCCAGAATCGTGAAGCTGTGCCACGAGGAGGCGGTGAACCTCCTCGGCGCCAACAGGGAGGCCCTGGTGGCACTGGCAGAGTACCTGCTGGAGAAGGAGACCATCTCCGCCGACGAGATGGAGGAGGTGCTCTCGAGGTTTGAGCTGAAGATGAGCACCAGGTTCCAGCCAGAGGAAGGGGGTAACCAAGAGGCCAAGGCGTGATGGGTCTCTCTGCCCTCCACAGCCCGGCGAGAACCCGCCCACTGATCATGGGAATACTCAACGTGACCCCCGACTCCTTCTCTGACGGGGGACGCTACCTCTCCCCTGAACGGGCAGTGGAACAGGGCGTGAAGCTGGAGGAAGAGGGGGCAGACATTCTGGACGTGGGTGGAGAGTCCACCCGGCCCGGCTCCGATCCCGTACCCACAGAGGTGGAGTTGCAAAGGGTGGTTCCCGTGGTGGAGCTGCTGGCCTCCAGGGTCAACATTCCCATCTCCGTTGACACCAGAAAGCCCGAGGTGGCTAGGGCAGCGTGCTCGGCAGGGGCCTCAATGATCAACGACGTGGAGGGATTCAGAAACCCCGCCATGGGAGAGGTGGCCAGGGAGACGGGGGCATGGGTGGTGGTGATGCACATGAAGGGCACCCCCAAGGAGATGCAGGTCAACCCCCACTACCAGGACGTTCTCGGGGAGGTGTGCCGTTTCCTGGAAAGGCAGAGGGACCGGCTTGTGGAGATGGGGGTGAAGCGGGAGAGAATAATCGTGGATCCGGGAATAGGCTTTGGAAAGCGTTTTCAGGACAACCTCTCCCTCATCCAGGGGCTGGAGGCCATCAAGAGGCGCCTTGGACAACCGGTTCTGCTGGGCCACTCGCGAAAGAGCTTTATCGGGCAGATCCTGGGACTACCCCCGGAAGAGCGGGACGTGGGC
Organism: uncultured Aquificales bacterium; assembly: GCA_964569095.1. GTDB lineage: Bacteria > Thermosulfidibacterota > Thermosulfidibacteria > Thermosulfidibacterales > JALWSI01 > JALWSI01. Next base: position 15,216 of record CAZMTB010000178.1, on the reverse strand, counting down.
TCCACCGCAATCACCGTATTTGCAGCCATAAAAGGGGTTGATATCGTGAGGGTTCATAACGTAAAGATGTGCAGGCAGGCCCTGCAAGTGGTGAAAACCCTGTTGACCCAAGGAGGCTAAATAATCCGGTGAGCGAGCTGCTCCACGCGTTCCTGAGGTCGCTCGGCTCCCTGCACTGGTACGACGTTCTGGACATACTGGTGGTGAGCTGGGTGATCTACAAGATCATTCTGATCATAAAAGGCACCAGGGCCTTCAGGATGCTGGTGGGGCTGGTGCTCATCGTGGTCTTCTCCCTTCTCTCCCAATGGGCAAAGCTTCAGACCGTGAACTGGCTATTCCAGCACCTATGGCAGGTAGGGCTCTTCACCCTCATAGTTCTCTTTCAACCTGAGCTACGCAGGATGCTGGCAGACATGGGAGCTGCCCCCCTAACCGCCGTGGGACAACTGCAGAAGAGGCGCGTGGTAGAGGAGATAGTGGCCGCAATCAGTCACCTACGGGAGAGGGGATTCGGTGCTCTCATCGCCATAGAGCAACACGCAAAGCTGGAACAGATCGTGGAGACCGGGGTGGCCATGTCCAGCCCCGTCAACCGGGACCTGCTGGCAACCATATTCTACCCCAAAACCCCCTTACACGACGGGGCGGTAGTGATAAGGGGAGACCGGATAATCGCCGCCAGGTGCGTACTCCCCTTGGCCACCAACATACCCGATAACTCCCTGTGGGGTACCCGCCACAGGGCGGCAATAGGGCTCACCGAGGAGACAGACGCCGTGGTGGTGGTTCTCTCGGAGGAGAGGGGGGACATCTCGGTAGCCGTGGGTGGAAAGATGACCAGGTCCCTCGACGAGAAGGGGCTTTCACGGGTCTTGTCCAACCTATTGCTGAAGGCCCAGGAGAAGGGAGGGGTATCCAGCGTGCCCGTGGAGGCAGGGGAAGGAGCGGAGAGATGAAGAACGCAAACTTCAGGAAGATTGGAATAATAGCGAAGCCCAAGCGCTCTGCCACCGAGGTGGTGAAAGAGCTGGTCTCCTGGCTGAAACAACACGAGATCCAGCTGGTGATGGACGAGGACACCGCCCTGGTGGCAGGAATAGAGGACGAAGAGGTCCAGTTCTGCAAGAAGTCCATGGTTCCCTACCAGTGCGATCTCATCGTGGTGCTGGGCGGCGACGGAACCCTGCTCAGCGTGGCGCGGATAGTGGGAGACCTGGACGTTCCAATCCTGGCGGTGAACCTGGGCAGCCTTGGCTTTCTCACGGCGGTCACCCTGGACGACCTCTACACCCTGCTGGACCAGGTGATGGAGGGCAACTACCAGATAGAGGAACGCAGCATGCTGAGGGTGCACGTTCACAGGCAGGGCGAGCGAATAGCCGAGTACAGCGTGTTGAACGACGCCGTAATACACAAGGGTACCCTGGCGAGAATAATAGAGCTAAACACCTGGGTAGACGGAAAGTACCTCACCACCTACCAGGCAGACGGACTGATAATCTCCACCCCAACAGGCTCAACGGCCTATTCCCTGGCAGCAGGAGGCCCAATACTACACCCCTCCATCAACGCCCTCATCCTCAACCCCATCTGTCCCTTCACCCTGAGCCAGAGGCCCATAGTGATTCCAGACAGCGCCGAGAAGATAGAGGTCACCTTGAACACCGAGAACGAAGACGTCTTTCTCACCCTGGACGGTCAGGTGGGATTCGCCCTCAGGTTCAAGGACACGGTGGAGCTATCCCGCTCTGCCCACCAGATAAGACTGATCCACTGCCCCCAGAGGGACTTCTTCGAGGTGCTCAGAACCAAGCTGCGCTGGGGGGAGTGACCGCATCTTCATTTCATTCAGGAGGTGAAGCATGGAGAACGGAAACAACAGGGAGCAGTGGCAGACGCAATTCGGCTTCGTGCTGGCGGCAATAGGGTCCGCCATTGGGCTGGGAAATATCTGGCGTTTCAGCTACATGGCCTACTCCAACGGTGGAGGGGCATTCCTCATTCCCTACCTATTCGCCCTCTTCACCGCCGGTATTCCCCTGCTGATTCTCGAGTTTGCCCTGGGACACGAGCGCATGGGCTCTGCACCCCTCGCCTGTGCCCGGGTGAAACGGGGGTGGGAATGGCTTGGATGGTGGGCGGTAACCCTGGTGATGTTCGGAATAGAGCTCTACTACATGGTGATCATCGCCTGGTGTCTCTGCTACTTCTTCCTCTCCTTCTCCCTGGGCTGGGGAGCAGACCCCAATGCCTACTTCTTCAAGCACTTTCTCGCCCTGTCAGACTCTGCAGGCCACATCGGGCTGGTGCGCACCCCCATACTGGCCGCCCTGATAGTGGTCTGGTTCGTCAACTGGGGCATAGTCTACAGGGGCATTGGCAAGGGTGTAGAGAAGGCCAACAAGATATTCATGCCCCTTCTCTTCGTATTCACCGCCATATTAGTCTTCTGGTCCCTCACCCTTCCCGGCGCCCTCGACGGGGTGAAGGCCTACCTCACCCCTAACCTATCGAAGATCATGGAGCCAAAGGTGTGGATAGACGCCTACAGCCAGATATTCTTCACCCTCAGCCTGGGATTCGGCATCATGATTGCCTATGCAAGCTACCTGCCCGGCAAGTCTGACCTCACCAAGAACGCGGTGATAACCGCGGGGGTGAACTGCGGCTACTCACTATTCGCGGGGTTTGCCGTCTTCTCGGTTCTGGGTTTCATGGCCGCGTCCCAGGGCAAGACCATAGCCGACGTGGTGTCCCAGAGCATAGGCCTCGCCTTCGTTGCCTATCCCAAGGCGGTGAGCATGATGCCAGGAGGGGCTATCTTTGGCGCCATCTTCTTCCTCTGCCTGGTGATGGCGGGGATCTCTTCCTCAATCTCGATCATGGAGGCCTTCGTCTCCGCGGTGGTTGACAAGTTCAACGTGGGTCGCAAGGCAACGGTTAGCGTGGTCTCGGTTATCGGCGTGCTGGGCTCCCTCATCTTCACCACACAGGCGGGGCTCTACTGGCTGGACATTGCCGACCACTTCCTCACCCACTACGGAATCGTGGTGGTGGGCATCCTGGAGGCGGTGATGGTAGGATGGTTCTTCGACACCAAGCACCTGCGCCGGTACATCAACGAGAACTCCAGCATCAAACTTGGAACCTGGTGGGACGTGATGGTGAAGCTGGTGGTACCCCTGGTGCTGGGAGTGATCCTGTTGGGGGACATCTCGAAGGAGGTTCAGAAACCCTACGGAGGCTACGGATGGACCCCGGTGATCCTCATAGGCCTCAACTGGGTGCTCTCCACGCTCATCGCCGGCTTCCTCTTCGCCTCCCGGGCGTGGAAGGACAAGTGTCCCCTGGAGGTGCCACGGGAGATGGAGTAGCCTCAGCCTTCCAGGTGGTGTCTCTCGGCGAAGGGGTTATTTCCGAGGAGGCAGAACACCTCGTAGGTGATGGTGCCCAGCCAGTCCGACAACTCGAAAACGGTGATGCGCTCCCCGCCCTGAGAGCCGAGTAGCACCACTTCGTCGCCCAGCGCCGCCTGGGGCACTTCTGAGAGATCGAGAAGGGTGAGGTCCATGCAAACGGTGCCAACTATTGGAACCCTCTTTCCCCTGACCAGCAGGGCCCCCTTGTTTGAGAAGCCCCGAAGGTAGCCGGTGGCATATCCAACCGGCACTATGCCCACCGTCATCGCTGTGGGAGCCACGAAGGTTCTGCCGTAGCTTATGCTGGTTCCCTTCTCCACTCTTCTAACCTCAACGAGCCTGGTGGAGACCCTCATGGCCTCCCTGGCCCTAAACCCCCTTAGGCCACCGTAGAGCACTATCCCTGGCCTCACCAGGGTGTGATGGGACCCAGGATAAGAGACGATGGCGGCGCTGTTGGCGATGTGGATCCACCGGGGAGAGAAGCCCGCCTCTCTGACGAGATCCACAACCGCATCAAATCGACCAAGCTGCCACAGAGTGTACTCCCTGGCATCCTTGCCCTCCACGTCGGCCACCGAGAGGTGGGAGAGGAGACCCTCCAGCCGAAGCTCACGGTGAGCAACCAGGTGCCTCAACAGGGTCTGAAGCTCGTCCTCTGCACAGCCCCTGCGCCCCATCCCGGTGTCAACCTTCAGGTGAATCCCCACCTGCCTACCCAGTTTACGGGCAGCCGACGCAAGGGCCTTAATGGACTCCACGCAGCTCACCACGGGAGAGAGGCGACACTCAACCACCACCTCTGCCTCTTCCAGGAAGAACCCTCCAAGGAGCAGTATCGGTAGCGAGAATCCCGCCTCTCTCAGCTCGACCCCCTCGTGGGGAAGGGATACAGCCAGCATGGTCACCCCCTCCTCAACAAAGGCCTTGGCAGCCTCGACCATGCCGTGTCCGTAGGCACCGGACTTCACCACCGCCGCCACCCCTACCCCGGGAGAGAGAGCCTCCTTCACCGCCCTGAGATTCTCCCTCAGCACAGAGAGGTCCACCTCTACTCTCATCCATCCCATGTGAAGTGCTATACCCCGAGAAGGTTTCTCAGGCAAACCTGGGCTTCGCTACGCTCGCGATGTGGGCCACCTCCACGCCCTCGGAGGAGAAGGAGCGCTGAAGCTGCATCATGCAGGCGGGGCAATCGGTGAGAACCAGCTGGGCACCAGACTCCTTGGCCCACCGTGCCTTGTCGGCACCGATGGCGGCAGAGAGGCGAGAGAACTCCACAGAGAACGTGCCACCAAAACCACAACACCTGGTCTGGTTCTCCATGGAGACGAAACGGCTTCCCAGCAGCCTCTCCACCAGGCCCTGGCCGTCTATCCCCTGTCCCCTGCCGAGGTGGCAGGGCTGGTGCCATCCCACCCTCTCCACCCCAGGGGGAAGAACCACCTCCAGCCGGTCCTCGTGGCGTTGCAGCAGTTCCACCAGGTCCAGAACCGGCGCGTCCAGGGAGTACTCCCTCTTCAAGGTGGAGGCACAGGAGGCACAGGCGGTGAGTATGAGATCCGGAGCGGCCTCCTCGAAGACCTGGGTGTTGAGCCTCACTATCCTCTCCCCCTCCTCCCTGAATCCCATGGCAAAGTGTGGATGACCGCAGCAGTACTGCCGCTCTGGCACCAGGCAGCCGTAGCCAAGCCCCTGGAGAAGTCCCACAGTTGCCTTGGCAACCTCAGGGTAGCAGTGGTCGATCAGGCAACCAAGGAAGAGAAGTACCCGGGGCTCCCCGTCAACACCGCTGCAGGTACGACGGAAGGGAGAGGCAGATATGGGAGGAAGAAAAACGCCCTCCTCCACAAGCCTGGGAACCCTGAGTAGCAGTCCCCGGGGCTCTCTCCCCTTGGGGGCCAGCAATCCCATAACCCCCCCTGCCCTGCAGAGGTGGTCCATCACACGGGGATGGCTCAACACCCAGGAGAGGGCCCCTTTCCAGCGAGGCGTCCCGGTCACCCTTCTCAATTGCTCCCTTCCCTTCTGCACGATCTCTGCCACGGGAACCCCGTTGGTGCACACCTCCTCGCAGGCCATGCAGAGAAGGCAGGTGTGGAGAATCCGGTAGAGGCCTTGGGTGGGCTCCATTCCCTCGCCGAGGTGCTCTGCCAGAACCACCCGTCCCCTGGCCACAGCGGTCTCAACGAGCTCAAGCTCGAAGGTGGGACAGACGCTACGACACCTCCCGCACCTGACGCAGAGGGAAAGGGTCTCAGAGGGATCGTCCTGGTTTCCGGGCACGGTTCCTCGCCTCACTCCAGAAGGGCAAACAGCTCCTTCAGAACCAGGTAGAGCCTACGAACGGGAAGACCCACCACGTTGGTGTAGGAACCCCTCACCTCCTCAACGAAACAGGCCGCCATCCCCTGAATGCCGTAGGCACCCGCCTTGTCCATAGGCTCCCCAGAGGCAACGTAGCGCCTTATCTCTTCGGCTCCCAGTCTCCCAAACCTCACCGTTGACACCTCGAAAAGCCCCTTCTCTCCCAAGAGGCTACAGACCCACAGCCCGGTGATAACCTGGTGCTCCCTGCCAGAGAGGAGGCCAAGCATCCTCTCGGCATCCCCGGGGTCAACGGGCTTTCCAAGTATGGTGCCCTCCACCACCACAACGGTGTCGGCCCCTATCACGAGGCAATCCTGCTTCCTCTGGAAAACCTCCCTGCACTTGCCTTGGGCGGCACGAAGGGCGTACTGGGCAGGGGACTCCTCAGGACGCGGAGAGGTCTCAGAGGAGGGCACCTCCACCCTGAAGGAAGGGAGGATCAATCCCAAAAGCTCTCTTCTACGGGGGGAAGCCGATGCCAGAACGACGGAAAGCCCCTCTGGCATCGGCAATAATGGTTCAGGCAGGTTCAAGGTCAGCTACTCAAACCACCCTGTTAATCACACTCACAAGCGGGAACCCACTCCCAATGCACCTTGCACTTGCCGGGCACGAAGCGGGATTCGTAGTGTCCACAACCACAACAGCAGGGATCCGCCACCCAGACGCACTCCCAGTGCCCTGGATCACAGGTGGTCACTGCCTTCCAGTAACCCCTTACACAACAATCACAACAGTTGCAGCAATTGCACGTGGTGCACGTCGTGCAACAGGTGGTACAGGTAGTCACCGCGCAGGTTGCACAACAGTCGCAGCACTGCGCAGAAGACGTGGTGACGCCGATCCCCACCACCAGAACCAGCGCCAATAGAATCGCTGCCAGAACAGATGCTCCTCTCCTCATGCGATACCACCTCCTTCACCCATTTAATCTCACCTTTTACCTGCCCTTACCAAGCCTTTTACCCATGTCGCGGAAGGTTGTCAAGTATCCTCTCTCACAAGGGTCCTCTCTCTTTCCAGATGTTGGAGAGTATTCCCACTGCGGCGTAGGTGACCACCAGGGAAGATCCCCCGTAACTCACCAACGGCAAAGGCACCCCCACCACGGGGAGAAGGCCCATGGTCATGCCCACGTTGATGAAGAAGTGTAGAAGCAACATGGTGGAGAGCCCCACCCCAACCAGGCAACTGAAGCTGTCCCTGGCGTACCGGGCCACGCTGTAGGCCTGCCAGATGAATACCGCATAGAGGAGAAGTAGAAGCACGCTGCCCACGAACCCCCACTCCTCCGCAAAGACCGCAAAGACGAAGTCTGTGCACTTCTCGGGCAGAAAGTTCAGCCTGCTCTGAGAACCGTGGCCGTATCCCTTCCCCAGCAGGCGTCCAGAACCAATGGCGATCTTGGACTGGATGATGTGGTAACCCTTGTTCAGAGGATCCCTCTCGGGATTGAGAACCGCCCTTATCCTGTCCTTCTGGTACTCCTTCAGCAGAAGATTGGAGTTCCAGATAACCGGTATGCAAAGGAGAAAGGCCACGAGCAAGGTCAGGGCAGTCTTGGGCCGAATAGATCGGTGGAGAACCATGGAGCCAACTATGCCCATCATCACGAGGGCCGTTCCCAGGTCTGGCTGGCTGGCGGTCAGCAGGAAGAGTGGCAAGAGCACCCCCAGGGGCTTCAACAGGGTCACGAAGTTGTAAGGCTTTCTCTCCTTCTCTATCACCCAGGCAGAGGCAAACACCAAGGCTATCTTGGCAAACTCCGAGGGTTGAACCTGAAGGGGCCCCAGGCTTATCCTCCTCTGGGCCCCCAGGGTGGTGACACCGGCAATGTCCACCGCCACGAGGAGCAGAAGAGAAAGCAGATAGAGGGGAAGGGTCAGCCTTCTCCACGCATCAGAGGGCAAAGAGAGCATGGTGAAGTAGGCAGCCAGGCCGAGAATGTGCCAGAACACCTGTTTCTTCACCAGCGAGAAGGGAGAGATGCTCGACAGGGTGACCAGTCCCACCATCCCCAGGAGCACCATGGGGAGAAAGAGCCTCCAAGGGGGAACCAGTCTTCCCCAAAGGGTCTCCCTACTCCCCGTCACCACCGGGCTCCTCTCCCTTGAGATAGAAGGAGATCAGTTTCCCAACCAAGGGGGCCGCCCCGGAACCACCGTGTCCTCCATGCTCAACGATGGCAGCAACCGCTATTCTGGGATTTCCAACGGGCGCAAAGGCGGCAAACCATGCGTGGTCCCTCATCTTGTAGGGAATCTCCTCCATCTTGGTGTGAGGAATCTTCTGGTGCACCACCTGGACCGTGCCGGTCTTGCCCGCCACTGGAATCCCCTCCACCCTGGCAAGGTGGGCAGTTCCGTGCTCCTCCTCCACCACCCCCCGCAACGCCCTCACCATGATTTGGAGAAAGGATCTCTTCAGAGGCAGCTGTTTTGAGGGAAAATCCCTCTCGGGGCTAAGCAGCAGGTGGGGGGTGACGGACCTCCCCATCTCTCCCACGGTGGCCATCAGGTGTGCAATCTGAAGAGGGGTGACCAGAAGGTAACCCTGTCCTATGCCCATGATGAGGTCCTCGCCCGGAAACCACACCATTCCCCGCCGCCTCTTCTTCCACTGCCGGGAAGGAACGAATCCCCTGCTCTCGTGGGGCAGGTCTATTCCCGTCCTGGAACCGAGTCCCAGCATCCTCGCGTACCTTCCCATTCTGTCAACGGTGAGCCTCTCCCCCAGCTTGTAGAAGTAGATGTCGCAAGACTCCACTATGGCCTTGTGAAGCCTCACCACCCCGTGGCCTCCCCTCTTCCAGCACCGGTACTTACGATTCTTGAAGTAGTAAACCCCCTTGCAAATCTCCGTGGTTCTGGGAGTGATCACCCCCTCCTGGAGACCCGCAAGGCCCACCACCACTTTGAATATGGAACCGGGGGAGTAGAGCCCCTGAATAGCCCTGTTCTGAAGGGGGTGGTTTGGGTTCTTAACGAGCCTTCTCCACTGTCTGGGAGAGAGGGCCTTTGCAAAGAGGTTGGGATCGTAGGCCGGACTGCTGGCCATGGCCAGTATCTCACCGTTGGAGGGATCCATTGCAACGATGGCACCGACCTTGTGCCTCAATAGGTTCTCTGCCTCTCTCTGCAGCCTGATGTCTATTGTGAGCCTGATGTCCTTCCCAGGGATGGGCTTAGACTGGTTCACTAGACGAACCTTCTTGCGACGGGCATCCACCTCCCACTGCTCCCATCCCCCCACGCCCCTGAGAATATCGTCGTACTGGCGCTCTATTCCCGTCTTGCCAATCATGTCTCCACCCCAGAACCTGCCCTGCTCCAGCTCCTTAGAGGAGACCTCCCCCATGTACCCAAGAACGTGAGCCGCCAGGCTCCCGTTGGGATAGAACCGCTTCTCCTCGGGGGATAGGATCACACCTGGGAGCATCCACTCCCGCTCTGCAACCATGGCAACCTCCCTTTCGGAGAGGTCCCTCTTGATGAGGCAGGCCACCGCCGGGTTCTTTTTGGCGTCTGAAATCCGCTCTTCCAGCTTCTCTGGGGAGATTCTCAACAGGCGTTGCAGCTCATCCCTCAATCCCTTCCACTGGTCCCTCCCCACGTCGTCCGCCAGGAGGTAGAGGTTGAAAGACGGCTTGTTGATGGCCAGGGGAACCCCGTTCCTGTCCAGTATCCTGCCACGAACAGGCCGCACCCGGTACACCCTAACGCGGTTTTTCACCGACATCTTCAGGTACTCGTCACCCCTAACGATCTGGAGCCTCATGAGGGTGAAGAGCAGAATCGCGAGCAACACCACCAGGGTGAAGTAGAAGTAGACGATGCGCCCCCTGAGCTCTTCAAGCAAACGAACGTCCCAGGACGACACTTTCTACTCTTCCTTCAAGACCGCAAGGGTGGCCCCTGCCCCTCCCTCTGAAGGGGGAAGCTCCTCCACCCGGGAGACCAGGGGATGCTCCGCCAAAGCCTCCCTGACCGCCGACTTCAGTATCCCCTGACCAATCCCGTGAATCACCCTTATGCTCTCCCTGCCAGCCAGGTAGGCGTTGTGGATCTGCCTGTCCAGAATGGTGAGGGCATCGTCCACCCTCTTTCCCACAAGGTTGATCTCCAGGGGAGGGGCACTAACCCTGGCAGGGCGGAAGAGGACATCACCGGGGGAAGCAGGGACATCTCCCCCACCCCTCTTCACCAGCTCCACCTCCTCTGGAGGCACCTCCATCACGAATCCACCCACCTCCACCCGGACCCTCTTGGTCCCTACGGAGAGAACGGGGCCCTCTCTGTTTGTGCCCCTGATACGCACCAGGTCTCCCGGGGAGATCACGCCCTGCTCCGAGGCGAATCTGGGTCTCCTCTGTCCCACCTCCCTGGCACGCTGTGCCGTCTTGCGCTGCAGGAACTCGAGCCGCTTCGGATCATTAAGCTGCCTCTTGGCCTCCTTGATCTCGCCCTTGATCTCAGAGATGTAGCGCTGCTCCTCCTCCCACAAGCGCTCCACCTCCTCCATGCGCCGCCTCAGCTCCTCCTCGCCCCGGGAGATGCGCTCCTTCAGCCTCTCCTCCTCCTCCTTCAACCGTTCCTGCTGGGCCCTAACCCTCTCAATCTCTCTCTCCAGCTCGCGAATAAACCTGTCTGCCTCGCTCTCCCGCCTTCCCTTCCACCTCAGGGCCCTATCCACAACCCTTTTGGGTATTCCCAGGCGCTCGGCAACGGCAAAGGCGTTGCTTCTACCGGGCACCCCAACCTCCAGCCTGTAGAGGGGCCTCAAGGTCTCAACGTCGAAGGTGACAGAGGCATTCTCCATCCCTCGCCTCATGCGAGCAAAGGCCTTCAAGGAGTCGTAGTGGGTTGTGGCCACAACCCACACCCCCCTTTGGTGGAGCTCGTCGATGATGGCCATGGCCAAGGGAGCCCCCTCGGCAGGATCGGTGCCTGCCCCGATCTCGTCGATCAGAGCAAGGGCAGGGGGACGGGCCTTCTCTAGCATCTCTCTGATCTTCACCATGTGGGCAGAGAAGGTGGAGAGGCTTTGCTCGATGTTCTGCTCATCCCCGATGTCGGACCATAGGTTGGTGAAGACCGGAAACTGGGAATCCTCGCTGGCAGGCACCGGCAGGCCGCTCTGAACCATCAGGACGAGAAGCCCCACGGTCTTGAGCACCACGGTCTTGCCTCCCGTGTTGGGACCGGTGATCACCAGGGTGGTGAACCCCTTTCCCAAGGTCAGGTCCAAGGGTACGGTACCCTCCCTCCCCTTGGTGGATAGGAGCAGGGGATGGTAACCCCTCTCTATCCCCATATGGCCTCTTGAGACCACCGCAGGAACATGGGCATCTCTCTGCATCGCCCACCGGGCCTTGGCAAAGATCAGATCAAGGTGTCCAAGAATGCGCCTGTTCTTCGAGAGGGCACCCCTGTGTGCTCGAATCTTTCCAGAGAGCTCCCTGAGTATCCTCTCTATCTCCTTCTCCTCCCTGCGTTCCAGAGAGACGAGCCTGTTGTTCAATCCCACCACCGAGTGGGGCTCCAGGAAGGCGGTCTCACCCGAGGCCGAGTGATCCTGTACCACCCCCCCTACGCGGTGGACGCTGCCCGACTTCACGGGAACAACGTAACGACCGTTCCTGATGGTTATGGAGCGATCCCTGAAGTGTGCCTGCAGCTGGGGCTTCGCCAGGAGCCTCTGAAGAGTCCCCATAATCTCCCGTCTGGTGGAGTCGAGCTGGGAGCGCACCTGGAGTAGCCCGGGAGAGGCAGCGTCCCTGATCTCTCCAGAGGAGTCAAACACCTCGCCCAGGCGAGTGGCCAATCCATCCAGGGTGCGGATACCCTTCACCCATGCAAAGAGGAGGGAGAATCTTTCGCCCTTTGGCCACCTCTTCTTCAGCGAGGCAAGTCCATCGAGAAACAGCAACACCTCCCAGGCCCCCTGCCTGGAGATGGTGCTGCCCTCTGGCCTAACCGTCTCCAGGTGTTGGGCAATCTCTGGAACGCCTTCCAGGGAGAGAGGATCCCCCTCCTCCCCCAGGAGGGCCATGGCCTGGAAGACCTCTTGGAGCCTTCTGGATATCCACGGGTAGGAGGCCCTGGGACGAAGAGAGAGCACCATCTCTCGTCCAAAGGGCCACTGTGCAAAGGCAGAGATCTCCCCCAGCACCTTGTGGAACTCGAGGTGCCTCAGGGTCTCTTCGCCTGCAATAACGCCCCTTTGAAGAACCTCCCCTATTCTGCAGCCTCCAGAAGGGTCCTCACCAAGGCGTTCACCTCCTTGCCGTCGGCCCTGCCCTTCACCGCAGGCATCACCTCTTTCATCACCTTGCCCATGTCCTTGGGAGACGTGGCCCCACACCTCGCTATGGCCTCTCTCACCAAGGCCTCAAGCTCCTCCCTGGAGAGCTGCTGGGGCAGGTACGAGTTGAGAATCTCGAGCTCCCTCTCCTCCTTCGCTGCGAGCTCGTCCCTGCCCCCCTTCTTGTACTGCTCAATGGACTCCTTGCGCTGCTTAGCCGCCTTCTGGATTATGGAGAGTAAATCCGCCTCCTCCAGCTCTCCCCCGGCGTCTATCTCCTTGTTCTTTATCTCAGACATGAGAAGCCTGAGGGTCGATAGCTTCACCTGGTCCTTCTCTTTCATCGCCCCTTTTATGTCTTGCTGAATCCGCTCCTTGAGACCCATCTTACTCCTCCTCTCCATAGAGTGCCTTGTGCGTCCCTTTTAACCCGACGAAGGGCGGATTAAAAGCAACTGCACATTTATTCAAGTGCGCTATTGACCTCCAATCTCCACCCCGTGTAGAAGCTCTCCCAGATAGAGCCGAAATTCGAGGTAGCGGCGAGGCTTGCGAGGAAAGGAGGTTGAGGTACAAGGCCTCGCAATCGGCAGAAGCCCCTGCCCCGCGGCCCCGGCGGAGCAGACGGGTAAGAGAAGAACAGGGGAGCAGAAAGACCCGGCTACGGGTAAATGAGTGGAGGCATTAGAGATGTCAAGAGGTACTGTGAAGTGGTTCAGCGATCAGAAGGGGTACGGCTTCATCACCCCCGAGGAAGGTGGAGAGGATCTATTTGTTCACTACTCGAACATCGAGGGCGAAGGGTTCAAGACCCTGAAGGAAGGCCAGGAGGTGGAATTCGAAGTTGCCCAGGGCCGGAAGGGTCTGGAAGCAATAAAGGTGAACGCCCTTTAGTTGGCCAGAAGACGACAACAAGAAGGCCCCTTTGAGAGGGGCCTTTATTTTTTGAACAGGCGATAAAAAAGGCCCCGGACGACCGGGGCCTCTGCTTTTAGGCGTCTCTTCTACTTGGGAACAACCTTGGTGGCCTCAAGGCCCTTGCGACCCTGAGAAACCTCGAACTCCACCTCTTGTCCCTCGCGGAGGGTCTTGAATCCCTCACCGTCAATGTTCGAGTAGTGCACGAAGATGTCCTCGCCACCGTCGTTAGGAGTGATAAAACCATAACCCTTCTGATCGCTGAACCACTTCACTGAACCTGTTGCCATATTACTAACTTCCTCCAATTTCCTGTCTCTCATCCGAGAGAGTCTAAACTTCCCCTCTTTCTTGCTCCAGAACCTCCGGGGATTGTAGGCTCCGAACTCGGCCTTGCGTTGCGGCGCCTTCTACCTCCTCCTTTCTCCAGCACCGCCGTCTAACTGGTCTGACCGCCTCTCTGATTCTGAAAGGTATGCCCCGCACCGGGGGTTGTCAACGAGAAAAGGAGAAAAAACGCAAGTTTTTTCAAATATTCTTCTCGATACCCTTTCTTGGCCAACCTTTAGAGGCAATTAGGACCTCCCAGACTTCCGTCTCTCCTTCTCCTGGTACATCAGCTTGTCCGCCTGCTTAAGAATATCCTTTAGCTGCCACTTCCCGCCCCTGGCGTCCATCTCGGAGAGCGTGGCTATGCCTATGGAGACCCCCACCTTGGCATCGGGCCACTCGGGAATCACCATCTCGTTGAGGGCCTTCTCTATCCTCTCTGCAACAACCCTGGCCCTCTCCCTATCCTGCCGGGGCAGCACAACCAGAAACTCGTCTCCCCCGAAGCGAACCGCCATGTCGTAGCCCCTTATGCTCTGCTTGATCACCTTTGCCACCTCCCGGAGAACAGCATCACCCGCCTCGTGCCCAAAGGTATCATTCACCGCCTTGAATCCGTCAAGGTCCATCATTAGCACCGCCAGGTCCTCACCGTATCTCCTGCGCTCGTCCACCATGCTTGGGAAGTGATCGTTGAAGAAACGCCTGTTGAAGAGGCCGGTAAGCTCGTCCCTGGTGCTCAAGAAGAGGAGCCTCTCGCTCTTCTCCACCACCTCCCTCATAGCCTTCCCCAGGCGCACCAAGTTCCCTATGCGCATCCTGAGCTCAGGAAAGGTGAAAGGGGCCTTGATGTAGTCAGAGGCACCGGCCAGGAAGGCGTCGTAACCGATGAATGGGTTGGGAGTGGCGGAATAGAGAAGCACCATCTTACGATACTCCGGCAAGTCGGAGTCTCTCAACCACTTGGTCATGTCCAGGCCAGATGTTCCATCCAGCACAATGTCAGATACAATAACGGCAAAGTCGTTAAGCTTGATCAGAGAGATGGCATAGTCGGCATCCCTCACCGCTATCACCCTGTATCCCATGCTCTCTATCCCCCGCCTCACCACGTTGCGGCGGGCGGCACTGTCCTCCACGAGGAGAATATTTGCCCCCTCCTCCGCCTCCTTCTCGCCACCTATGAGGGCAATCACATACCTACCCAAGGTTTCGGGATCGTAGGGCTTGTGTAGGTAGAAAGCCACCCCTGCATCCAAGGCCTTTTGCTTGAACTCCTCGCTGGTCTCGGAGGTGGCCATGATTATGGGAACATATCCCCCGCTTCTCTGGAGGGAGAGGGCAAGATCCAGACCGGTACCCTTGCCACCCAAGTTTTGGTCCAGCACCATCAACCTCAGTCTCTGGCCAATCCTCTTGATCTTCTCCCTCGCCTCCTCCACGCTCTCAGCAGTCTCGATCTGGTAACCAAAGGGAGCAAGGCCCTTAACCGCCATCTGCCGGGCGGTGATCGAGTCGTCAACCACCAGTATCACCCGCTTCTCTTCCTTCAGTATGCTGAAAGAGGCACAGCCAAGCACCGCCTCTCTGAACACCTCAGCGGTGAAGGGCTTGAAGAGAACTATGTCAGGGGGCCTCTTTGGAAACCCCCAGTCGAGGCTTTCGGAGGAGGTGAGTACCACCAAGGGCAGATTGCAAAACCCAAGGCTGCATAACCTCTCCATCACCTTCTCGGCCTTCACTCCCTCTAAAGGCATCCTGTCGCAAACCAAGAGGTGAAGGGTCTCCTGGCTCACCACTTCCAACAGCTCATCGAGAGAGTCCAAGAACGTGAGGTAGGCCTCTCCCTCGAGGTGGGACTCGATCACCCTCT
>CAZMTB010000177.1:0-9752 GCA_964569095.1 uncultured Aquificales bacterium | reverse complement strand
AGCTGTGAGACCTTCCCCCGTAGGTCCACCTTACGGTCACGGTGACCCTTGCGGCAGTGGAGAAGTTGATCACGGTCTTCTCAATAGTGAATGTTTGGGTGAATCCCCGTACCCTTCGGGTGATGGTCTCTGTTCCCGAGGATAGGGAGCTGAAGCCTTGGTTTCTCAGGTCTTCTATCACCTCGTTGGCCACCTTTACCGCCTCGTCGCTGAGTGTGTTTTCGACATTGCGGGTCATTATCATTGCCGCGGAGCGGTATAGGGCTAGCATCATGAGTGCCAGCAGGGTTATGGCTATCAGGGCCTCCAGCAGGGTGAATCCCTGGTTATCGAGAAGCCCTCTTCTCCTTGCTTCGTGATGGCTATCTCTCAACACATTCGTTGCTGGTCGCATTCCACTTTCCCATCTTTATTCTGGTCTGGGTTACTTTTACGCAGTCATATTCGGCGTCTGGCGCGGAATCCACGTAGAAGGAGAGTTCGTTGTTAGAGAGTCCCGAGGCTTTGAAGGTTACGTAGTTGAGAGAGGTTGTCCTGTTTATGGGGTATTGAAGGTCGGATACCGTGCCGGTGGAGTTGTAGCCTCCGGAGTCCGTGATATCGTCGTCTCCATCGGTGTCGTACCTCATCTCGTAAGAGGTGAAGGGTACGCTGCTCCAGACCAGTCCCCACATTCTCTTCTCTGCAAAGGCCCTCATCTTTGCGTTCTGCAGATTGCCGTAAAGGGCCTTTATTTCGTTCTCTACCTTCACCTTCTTTCTGGTGGAGTGGTATCCCGTTAAAGCGAGGGTGGCCAGCATGGCCACTATGGCTATGACCACCATCAGCTCTATTAGGGTAAAACCCTTCTTGTTCATCATTGTTCCAGCCAGTGAATTATTTTACCCTCTTTTCCTGCACTGGGGGGAGCTATGTATGGGGTTACGAAGGTGGGAGGGAACTCGCTGGGGACACCTTGCACGGGTTCTGAACGGCGGTTGGCCAAGTCTGAACAGGTGAACTCTTTTATCTGTCCCGTTGAGACCTGCAGGAAGAGTTTGCCACCCAGGGCGTCTATGTCTTCTCCTCCCAGACCACCTCCATCGCTGCACTTTGTCATGAATTCGTAAGTGCGACCACCAAAGCCACAGATGTCCGCTGTGGGCTGGAAGGTTGTGAAGAAGACCACTGCCCTCTGGGAACCTGCCACATGGTACTGGTGTATGAGAGGGTCTGTTATGCTTCTCTCTGCGTTGTAGCCGCTTCCTTGGCCTTGCAGCTCTATGTACCACCCGTTGGTGCTGCTCCAGGTTGCTGTCAGGTCGGTGGCATTTCCGAAGTCAGAGAGGGTGCAGGGTCCAGTGTTTTTGGGACAGGTCTGGGTATGAACGCCGTAGAGCCTTCGTATTGAAGAGGGATCGTCTTGGCTTCCCGAGAAGTACCTGCCTTCTGAGAAGAAGATCATATCGCTGTTTTCACAGCTTCCCTCCCTCACTCCAGAGGTGATGGGGCCTATGTTGGTGACCACTTCTGTGAGGGTGGCGGTCTGATTGTTGTTCTGCTGGTCGTAGGAGAGGGTGAGCTTGTACACTCCCCCTTTCCACACCGTCCAGTTGGTGGCAGGGAACCCTTGGGTGTATCCAAAGTAGATGTTGTTATCCACGCCGATCTTGTTCAGGAAGAGCCTTCCCCCAAAGGCGTTGGCCTTTCCCGTGTCTATCACTTGGACCTGGTCGCTAAGTATAGAAAGGTTGGTGGGATCCAGAGGTAGCACGAACACTTTCAGATTGTTGGTTGAGATACCGTCGTAGTGGGTTGGTCCCGAAAGGAACACCACCGTGGGGTAACCGTTGATGCTCAACACCGCTGGGCCAGAGAAGGTGAATCCCAGGTCTCTGTGCGAGAATTCCCAAAGAACCTGGGGATCTGTGGGGGTGGTTATGTCTAAGGCGAAGTAGGCTGATAACCCCGTTCCGTTGGCCTCTGCTGGAGGGGTTATGCATTCGTGATCGTAGCCACTGCAGTTGCAGGCACCTCCTAGTCTCATGCCCCCTATCAATATCTTGCGATTGTTCCAGGTGAATATGAAGGGGGTCAGGTCGACGTAGTATAGGTGGCAGTAGTCGGGGTCTTTCAAATACCTGAGGTAGGGTAGGAGGTTTTTGGGTATGTATGCCCATAGTTCTCTACCCAACTCTGCGGTTGTGCATGTCTGAGCGCTTCCGTCGTCACAGAGGCGAGTTATCTGGTTGCCACTTAATCCAAAAGAGCTTCTCTTGCCCAGCTTGAAGGCGTGTAGCATGCCGTCGTTTGCCCCAACGAGAATCACCGAATAGTTTTCATAGCTTACGACTTGTGGAGTAGAGTAGGTTATGTCGCCCAACTTCCACACGTTTCCGCTAACAGTTCTGCTTCGCCAGCCGGTAATATCTTCTCCTCGTATATAGTTTATCAGATCCTTTGTTTCGGTCTCGTTTGAGGTTAGCAGAAGGGGTTGTAAGCTGTTCCAGTTGGCAGTTGAAAACTCCTCCTTGTTATTGTTAATGTTGGTGTAGATGACTCTCTGTGATGCCGGGTATTCCTGCAAGATACTTCCTGCCTCAAATATGGCTGCGAGCTCGTCTAGAGACACTTCTGCCTTGGGAACATCACATAACCCGTCTCCATCTACATCCTGGCATCTATCGACCATCAGTGTTGCGTTGTCTTTGAATACAAAGTGAATAATGTAGTCACTCACCAGATCTAATATGTAGTTGTGATCGGTGTCTTCTCTTATCGCAGTTGAGTTAGTGGTATTTCCCCTATACAGCCACAAGGCGTTCAGGTATCCTATCCATTGTAAGGTAGTATTATCAAATCTCTTTTCTGGATAGAACAGTGCCTGTAGCATTGTAGCTCCCGCTTGGGTACGTTCAGATAATACTGTTGCAGATGTTCCAGAAGAGGCCTGTTTCAGAATATCAGTGAAGGCTTTATTTAATTGCTCTTCTAGTTGTAGGGGATTAGCAACGAAGAAGTACGTGTCTGGTGTTCCATCGTTATCTTTGTCCCATTCTTGGGATAGGTCGGGGATGTTATTGTTATTAATATCTCTAAAAGCCCCCCATTTAGAAGCATACCATAAGGGGTTCTTTAGGAGAGTTGCTGGGGATGAACCAGATACTGTAAAGGTCTTTTCCCAGGTGAGAGGCATGCTATCTACTATATCTCCTCCACCGTCTTCATCTCTAACTGGAAGATACAATCCGTCTTCCGTTGTTCCAGATATTACGAATCCTAACACCTGACCAATGCACCCACTTGCGTATTGACTATCAAGGGATATTCTCACGTGAGAATCGTCTATCACTTCGTATCTGTACTCTACGAAAGCATCCATATCGTGGTCTGCACCTTGCTCTACGTCTTCGAAGTTTATTCTGAATATTCCAGTGGTAGGAGTCAATTCGCTGATGTAAAAGTCCACTATCTGGTTACTAGGACAGTAGGCATCAGACTGACAATTACTTATTATTAATCCCCTATTATTATCATAAGTTAGATTGCACTTGTAATCACAGTTGGTGTCTATTCCTACGCATCCGCTTACCGATTTACCCACGGGAACCAGGGTAACAGTGTGGTTGTCGAGCTCTATCTCTATCTTTGGCAGGGGTGATGCTAATGCTATGGAGTATTCGGTAATGTTTCTTGCCTTGTGATCTGCGAAGTTCTCTTTGAACTTCGTGTGTGCGTAGTATGCTATGGCCGCTGAGTAGTACCCACCCTTCTTGGTTGGCTCTTCTGGACACAGTCCTCTGGTGTCGTAAAGGGAGTCTATGTTCTTTGAGCTACATACGAAGTTGTTGTCTCCATTGGTTTCTCCTATAAAGTGGTTGGTGTTAGAAATGTTCTCTACTTCTGATATTGTAGAGGTCAAGTTATCAAGATCAAAGTCTGCAAGGTCACCTGAGAAGTTACTGAATGGATTGTCTGGTATCTGGTCGGTGTCGTAGTTTGGATTCACATCGCTTATGATCATGAGGAATGGCTTGGAGCACCACGGGAACATGTCTGTGGGTTTCTCCCAAGTGGGTTTGGGTAGTTCTAAGGTTGCATCTAAGTCCGTTGAGTAGGTGAACTCAGGGGTGGGGGCTCCTTTTCCTGCAAAATACCTGAGGGTTTCGTACATCATCTCTCCTATTGGGTTTCCCCAGTCCCTGCAATCCCCATTTTCCAGGGGAGAGTTGGCCCATCCGCAATTCCCTCCCCCTTGGGCGGCTCCCCAGGACCAGGGACCGTAAGCCCTATTGCCGTAGTTGTATCCTATTATTCTAAGGGTATCTATAGTTTTCACTATGCTACCTCTTTCGCTCGCTGAGCTCAAGAATATTCCATTGTCTTGGAGTTCGTCTTCAAAGTTCCAGATGTTCTTCCGAAGAACTCCTCCTTGAAGATTGTTTGTATAAGATCCCGTAATTAACCCAAACAACAGCGGAGATTTATCTATACATAGTCCATCTTCTTCTCCACAATCGCTATCATTATAGCATGGTTTATAGCTCTTGGAACAGACCTTTGTTCCGCTTCCTTTACCGTATTTCTGTAGTAGACCTTCTGGCTTGTAAATGGTGATATTGTTATCATCATATTCTTTACAATTGCTTTCAAGTCCCACTGATGGATCGCATACTTTAACTCTAACAACGTACTCTTCTGGTGGAGGATCTATGGGAAAAGATTCCCAGCTATGTGCCATTTCATCGGCACAAACAGGTGACTCCTTTGATGCCCAGTTCCATATCCTCTCACTGCTGTTTCGTACCAAGCGAATCATGTGTGGTGCACCTTCTGTAGTTGATGTTATGCAGAATAGATGGCGCTTGTATATTATGTCTCCTGAGGTCTCTCCCCATCCCTTTTCTATGAAGCTCAAACTTTCTAACCAGCAGTATTGATCTGGTTCTATGTAAGGTGCTCGTAGTAAACTGGGACTTAGATTATTTCTGCTTAGTATTTGCCAATCACTGCTATGAGTTGGATTCTTGAACCAGACCCTTACTCCTTCTGCCCCTCTATTTTCAATGTGGCGGATGATAAACCTATACCAGTGGTCACCTGTGAGATTTATCTCACCATTGTGATTCTGGCATTTGCAGTCGTTATGAAGCCCATACCAAGACGCTACAATACCTAAGCTATGGGGATCAGAGGTTGAATATGGGGGACTTATGTCTAATATCTCTATCTCTACGGCATCGTCTCCGTCTATGGCAAAGTACCACGTGCCTGCGTCACTAGGATCAACATAGAGATCTGCAGTTAGAAAGTAATTGTAGTAGTTGCCAAAGTTTTGATCTGGATCTATATCAGCTCCTTCTAAGTACCAATGGCTATCATAACTATTGTAGTTATAGCTTGATACCACCTCGTCGTGATTCTCTCCATTTCTGTACTCGCTTATGTTGTTTGTGTACTTAACAACCAGTATGTTGTTGTCGTTGTAGGTGGTAGGATTGGAACATGATGGTCCAACGTAGGGTGCTGGTATCCCTATGAGCTCTTCCGACTTGTCTACGCAGCTGCTTCCAGTGGGGCAGTCATCGTCTGAGAGGCACATCTTGGTGTAACGGTTTCCGTCGTAGCACAGTCTTCCCGTAAACTCTTTTCCCCAGCTGTGGGCATCCTGTGGTATGTATACGCCTTCTAATATGGTGTCGCTCGTGGTGTCCGTTGACCTGTATCCTCCGAACAGCACTTTTCTCAAGACATCCATACGAGACATGGATAGGTAGTTCAGGTAGTTTCCGCTCCACGTTCCCACTCCAGGGCACAGTTTGTTGCTGTTTGTAGATACCGGTACAAATAGTTGGTTGGTGTTATCGTATCTGTAGCATTTGTATGAGTCGAAGTATCCGTAGTAGTCGATAGAGTGATTGTACGTTATGTCCAACTCTCCATCGTTATTTAGATCAGATGCGTCGTTATAGGCTTCGTAGTAAAGCTTGTGGTTTCTCGCCATCACCATCATGACTAACGGTGATACTTTTCCACTACCTACAAAGGGAGGCACGGCACAATACTGATTTGCCTCTGATGTTGGTCCCATCGATAACACGGATGTTAAGATTAGCATGCTCGCTAATATAATCAGATGTTTTCTCTGTCTGATCATGCTTATTCTCCTCACGCTCTGCTTATGTTTACTCCACAAATATCCTGTAAATTCTGTTCCCCTTTACTAACATAAACACCTTATCTCCTTTGCGTATGCTGGATAGTGAGGCCTTACTTTTCGCTGTAGTTCTTCTTGATTTTACCACCTTAACTATGTTCGGAGATGCGAAGAACTTTCTGTGTTTAACTACAATAATAGCTTGGTTTCTTATTCCTCTTGTGCCTTCTTTCTCCAGTTGTTTTATTGATTTGTTGTGTATGTACGGCAGCCGTATCGTCTCTACCACTCCAGAGATCCAATGCATGCGTTTATCCTTCTTAGCTACGTGGTTTGGCTTGGAATCTGTGGAGTGATCTGAATGGGCAGTCTTGCCGTTTGTGTAGTGTCTCTTTGAGTGTTTTAGCGACTCGTTTGTGTACCACTTCGCCCAACTTCCGTGCTTTGGTAGAAGCAGTGCGGTAATTCCCATTACCAAGAGAGTGGTTAATAACCTTCTCTTCATCATACCAAAGACCACCTCCCTGCCTCCCGGTTTCGCTGGATCCTTTTGTGAGAGGAGCACGGTGAGGGGAGAACCCCTCACCGCCGAGGATTGTAGGAGCGCCCACAAAGATCCAGCGTTTCTTCAGAGTAACCTGGTATCGTTAGAGAAACGTGAGGATCCCTCGGTCTTTGTGCCTTAGATTAGATAGACAGGGGGATTGTTGGTAACGATTTAATAGTGATTCTGTCTGGTTTTGCCCTCTGCCTTCACCTTCTCCAGTATCTTCAGAAGCTCTTTGGGAGAGTCGGTTTTATGATGGTGGCAGGCATTGCATGAGTTGGGTTGTTTCTTGATTCCTCCAGCCTCAATGCTCTCCTTGGGGCTTATCACCCTGAATTGATGGCTGTGGACGTCTCCTTGAACGGCCCGTTTTCCTATTGGGGGCATGTGACAGCCCACGCAATTGTTTACACTGTGAATGCCGTGCACTCCTTTGCTCTCTACCGTATGGCAACTTCTGCAGAGCAATGAGCCTGGCAGTTTGGTTTGGTAGCGGTTCGCCTCTCCTTTGCGGTGTACGTAGTGGCAATCCCAGCAGGCAACGCCGGCCTTGGCGTGACCGCTCTTCTTCCAGTCAACGTACTGTTGGCGGTTTGCCTTTGAGCACCCGTTGGGAAATAGCTTGGGTTTTTCGTTAAAAGATAGTATCTTACCTGGTTTGTACCCTTGGGGATATCCGTACTTTCCATCGGTTGAGGTGCCTCGGTTATGACATGCGCCACACACCATGACAGCCCTTCGAGGATCTGGTATCTTGGCAGGATTGATGATGGTGCTGGACTTGTGCGCGTCGTCGGCGGTGAGGTGCTTGCTTCCCGGACCGTGGCATGCTTCGCAGCCAACTCCCAGGTCGGCCCACTTGGTGTTGAACCTGCCACTAGCCTTTTGGAAGTTTACCTGGGTGCCTGTGTTATGGCAGCCTGAACATGCATACTGGTAGATGGTTTTGCTCCAGGAGGTACCTTTGCCCTTAATCGTCCATCTCTGAGTCTCCACTATCCACATCACTGGCAGTATGCGTAGAGAGCCATCGGGAAACTCAGTTACGTACAACTGTTTCCAGAATTCGCCGATAACGTAGTCTACCTTGTATGTGTGTTCTTTACCGTCAGGGCCGATGGTTGTGATGAAAAAGAGGCCATTCTTTATAGACATAACCGTTGGCTTTCCATTGATGTCAATGCGGTTGTTTTTGCTGAAGTCGCCTATAACCGTTTCTTCGGTTGCCCGTTGGAACTTGTAGGGATGCATGGTTGTTCTCCATCCCCTGTAGAGCTCTTCGTGGCACCGTTTGCACTTGGCAGAGCCCACGTAGGTTGCCCCCTTATCTCCCCTGCAAGGGGTGGTTATCAGCCAAAAACACGCGATGATGACTGCCGTGACGGTTCCTTTTCTAACCTTCATGATTCTCTCTCCTTTCGGGTTATTGTCCATTTGGGGATCTCTTAGAGCGGATCCGATCCCAAGTCTCTGACGGTATCATGGAGGGCCACACGATTCAAATTGTCTCCTGGTTTGACGAGGTTCACCGTGATGGGGGTGAGCCATTATGCCATAAGGTAGCATACCACTCCTACCAAAAGGGAGACTGCCATGCCCACGGGTATAGATATGCGCAAGATCTCTCCCTCCTTGCCTTCTGCGTTGCACAAAGGCGAGGCAATGGCGATTTTGAAAGGGCTCGATATGCTGCCTATGCTGGCACCTACTGTTAGGGAGGCTGCCAGAAGGGTGTTCGAGGTTCCCAGCATCTGGGCAGTGGCCACCTGCAGTTTGCCAAAAAGCATGATAGATGCCACGCCGTAGCCGGTTAAGAAGGTGCCCATCCATCCCAGGAGGGGGGCAAATATCGGGTAGTACCCCTTGGTAGAGAGTATTAGCCCCTGGGCAAGGCAGTGTGCCATGTTGTGCTGGGCGGAGACGGTGGTTAGGTCTCCCTTGAGCCCAGAAAAGGCTATTATGGATCCCACTGATCCGAATATGGCCATGCTGAGCAGGGGCTTTAGAGCCTTTGTGAAGGCGTTCCACAGGTAGCCGCCAATGTGGTCGTCCTTTTCTGAAAATAGCCTGTATGACAAGAGGAACGCTCCAAATAGGTATAGGTAGGCATTACCCAGCGGCTTGAAGGTGATGGGATGCGCTGGGATGAGCCTTAGCCTGAAGGTTAACGTGTGGTGGAACAACTCCTTGAGAGGGGCAAGCATGTTTACGCTGAACAGGCATATGAAGAGCATTAAGAAGGGGGCCATGTCTTTGAGGTTCTCCTTTGACAGGAGGGGCTTTGTTCTGAAAGCGGCGAAGAGTAGGGCAATGCCCGCTGCCCCTCCCATCATTGCAGATATCGAGAAGCCAACCAGCTTCACCGTCAGGTAGGCAGACGTGGTTATCACCAGCGAAGAGAAGCAGATGATGGGCAGGTGTTTCAGGGTCTTTCTCCATTCTCCCACAAAGAGGGGTATGGTGAGGTATAGTAGGAGTGTTGCAGGAAAGGAGAGCAGGGCGAGTTGAAGGGCAAGTTCTCGGGCGGGCAGCGAGGTTGCGTTTGCCAACACGGTCACAATCACCCCTGCCAAGGCCAAGTGCATCAGACCTGCGTATCCCAGTATGCTCAAGATGGCCGATCCCTTTGGAGAGACACCTGTGGAGTAGAGCATGGGTGCAACAACCGGTTCTGCTATCACCCCTGCCCCCTCGAAGAAGTTTCCAAACCCTGCGCCGATCAGAAGTGCCTTGTTGAAACCTCCCTTTACTCCTCGTGAGAAGGTGCGGGT
This sequence comes from uncultured Aquificales bacterium, assembly GCA_964569095.1. Classification (GTDB taxonomy): domain Bacteria; phylum Thermosulfidibacterota; class Thermosulfidibacteria; order Thermosulfidibacterales; family JALWSI01; genus JALWSI01. Next base: position 298 of record CAZMTB010000177.1, on the reverse strand, counting down.
CAGCCTTTGAAGCGAGCCTTTTGCCAGAAGAAACTGTGAGATCAAGATGCCCGCGTATACCACGAGGAGAAGGGGCAGCGTCGTTAGCACCCCGTCGGCAGATGCCAACGCCACCACGGGGAGGGGGGTACCAAAGACGATGATGGCCACGGTGGCAGTGTAGGCCAGGGAGGCCACTGCCAGTTTGAGGATGTCCGTCTTGAAGAACACCACGAGGACGAAGATTAGGAGAACGGGGGAGAGGGCCCAGAAGAAGCTCATTCTCTTCTCAAACGGGCTCCACCTGCGTTGGACCGAG
>CAZMTB010000176.1:0-4649 GCA_964569095.1 uncultured Aquificales bacterium | reverse complement strand
GATCTCCTGGGCAGCCTTTAGGCCAGAGAGGAGCATTCCCCCGAATATGGGACCCATGCGGTGAGAGCCGTAAGCAGCGGTGGCCGCCATGACTATCACGAAGAGACCAGGATAAACCTACATGGTGTTCTAGGGGACCATCTCCTCGCCCAAATAGACCCACATGGGTCTCTCGCCCACTATCCTTCCCGGGGGGGTGTCAAGGGTGTTGCCACGCTTCCGGCTCACCCCCGCTGCGATCTCCGCATCGTGCCCGGTACCATCAACCACGTACTTCGCCTCGATGGTGATGGGATCAACCATGAGCTCCGCCATCTCCACAGGGGTCCAGCTGAGCACCAGGCCACAGACCCTCTCGTCCTCACCAGTCACCTTCACGTCCACCGCAGTCCACAGGTTGAAGACCCTGGCACCAGCCCTAACCGCCTTGAGACCCAAGGCACAGGCCATCTCCACCGTATCCACAAGGTAGTAGCCGGGCTCCCCTGCGTAAGGCTGGTAAACCACCTCCATCTCGTCGAGAACCTCCTTTGCCGCCTCCTGCACCACGGCCTTGTTGAACATGGCTCCACCGCCCCATATCCCACCGCCTATTGAGAGGCGCTTCTCTACTATGGAGACCTTGGCTCCCTCCCTGGCAAGGTAGTAGGCACACACCAGACCTGCAGGCCCCGATCCCACTATTGCCACGTCGCAACGACTAAACTCCACGAAGCTAGCCGCGTACTCCTCGAATATCGCCTTGGTTACAATAAGCTCGTCCAACTTCACCTTGGTATCCCTCCCAAAGATTTACCCCTGGTTCCCCCCTCGGGGTTGTGAACACTCTACCACCTCGCGGCCCCCAACAAAAGGAGCTCAGTCGAGCCTGCAGCCGTAAACCCTCTCCCCAAAGATGGCAGTACCCACCCTCACCATGGTTGCACCTTCCTCTATGGCCACCTCGAAGTCACCGGACATGCCCATGGAGAGGTGGGGCAGGGCAACACCGAGCCTCTCTTGGAGCTGATCCCTAAGCTCCCTCAACTGTCTGAAGAAGGGCCTCGCCTCTTCCGGATCCTCGGCGTATGGAGCAATGGTCATAAGGCCACAGAGGTAGAGCTGGGGACGGGAAACCGCCTCCCTTGCAAGCTGAAAGAGGTCTCCTGGCAGGCACCCATGCTTCGTCTCCTCCGGGGAGAGCTTAACCTCGATGAGAACGGGAAAACCCTCTTTGCCGAGTCTCTCAAGCCGCTTGCATAGGGTATCCAACAACGGGAAGCTGTCGAGGGAGTGAAGCATGTCGAACAGCTCGACCACGTACTTGGCCTTGTTCTTCTGGAGGTGACCTATCATGTGCCACTGGGCTATCTTGCCGAGTTCCTTTATCTTCTCCCTGGCCTCCTGGACCCGGTTCTCACCCAGCACCGTCACCCCGGCCTCCACCGCCTCCACTATGCGCCGAGGCTCAACGGTCTTGCTAACGGCAACTAAGGTGATCTCCGAAGGGCTACGACCGGCCCTCTCGGCGGCCTTGGCTATCCTCTCTTCTACCCTCCTCAGTCTCTCGGCAATGGTCACCTTGTCTCCCAAAACGGTCAAAGCTCCAGAATTATCCTCTCAATCGCCTTGTAGCGCTCTATGGTCTTGTTGATCACCTCCTGGGGCAGAGGCGGGGGCGGGGGGGTCTTGTCCCAGTCGAGGGTCTCCAGGTAGTCCCTGATGAACTGCTTGTCGAAGTTGGGAGGACTGGTACCCACCCGGTACTGGCTTCCGTCCCAGAACCTGGAGGAGTCCGGCGTCAGCACCTCGTCTATGAGGTAGAGGGTACCGTTCTCGTCGAGACCGAACTCGAACTTGGTGTCCGACAGGATGATTCCACGCTCTTTCAACAGGTCGTGTGCCATCCTGTATATCTTCAACGTCTCCTCCCTCAAGCGGTTGAAGAGTCCCTCGTCGCCCAGCAGCTCTATGCACTGTTGGGCGGTTATGTTCTCGTCGTGGCCTGACTCTGCCTTGGTGGCAGGAGTAAAGATGGGCTCAGGAAGGGGTTCGGCCTGCTTCATTCCAGGGGGCAGCTCTATCCCGCAGACCACACCCGTCTGCTGGTACTCCTTCCACGCGCTGCCGAATAGGTAACCCCTGGCCACGCACTCCACGTCCAGGCGCCTCAAACGCCTGACAAGAACGGTTCTTCCCTCAAGCTCCGGATAATTGGCGAGAAAAGGCAGGTGCTCCCTGGGATCGGTGGATACGAGGTGGTTGGGAATCCAGTCTATCATGCTGAACCACTTGTTGGAGACCCTCGTCAGCACCACTCCCTTCTCGGGGATACCCTCGTTGAAGACCACGTCGAAGGCCGATATGCGATCCGTTGCCACCATCAGGATGGTCTCGTCGTCCACGCTGTAGATGTCTCTAACCTTCCCCTTGTAGAGGGGTTTAAGCTCCTTGATCTCCGTAACCGTCACTGCCTTCATGCCTAAAAGTCCTTTCTAACCGTCGGCGACGGGGGTTCACCAGGCAGGTCCCGCTCTCCCTTCACCACCACCACGAGGAGGTGATCGGGATGGATGTGACGCCTGGCTGCCTCCATCATCTCTTCTTTGGTTACTCCCTCGATCATCTGGGGAAACCTCACCAGGTAATCGGCCCCAAGGTTGTAGAACGCAGCAAACCCCAAATAGCTCGCTATCTCCGAGTTGGTGTCTATTCGCAGGGGAAAACTGCCGGTTAGGTACCTCTTGGCATCCTCCACCTCCTGGTCGGTAGGACCGTTCGCAAGGAGGTCCTCCAGCACTTCCTTCACCTCGGCAATGGCATCCGAGGCAGAGGAGTTCTTCGTTTGAAGCACTATCTGGAAGGCCCCAGGCCATCTGGTAGGCTCGATGTAGCTGTAAACGCTGTAGGAGTAGCCCCCCTCCTCTCGTATCTTCTTGAAGAGGCGAGAGGTCAATCCTCCACCTCCGAGTATCTGGTTGAAGAGGTATAGGGGCACAAAGTCGGGATTGCCACGGCTTATTCCCAGGTGACCCATAACTATGTTGGCCTGGGTCACGTCTTTCTCTATCTCTCTCAGACCCTCTTCCGACTCAGGAGTGGAAGGAGGAGCAGGGGGAGTCACCTCTCCTTTCTCCCATCCAGAGAGGTACTTGTCCACCAGGCCTCTCAGTTCCTCCTGGGTGATATCCCCAACCACCACCATTATGGCGTTGTTCGGCCGGTAGTAGCGCCGGTAGAACTCCAGGGCCTCTTCCCGCGAGATGGACTCAACGCTCTTCTTGTACCCCTTCACAGGGTGATGGTAGGGGGTCTTTTTGAAGAGCATCTCCCTGAAGGCCTTTGAGGCAACCGTACCCGGATCCTCTTCGTCTTTCAGGATGTCACCCTCTATCTCTCCCTTCACCCTTCTGAACTCGTCCCGGTCAAAGGAGGCGTTCTGAAGCACATCTGCTGCTATCTCAAACCCCTTCTCCAGCTTGCTCTTCAGAACCGTGAGAGACACGGAGGAGTAGTCCCTCCCACAGTTGGCTCCCAGATCCGCCCCAATAAAGTCTGTCTCCTCCGAAATCTGCTGGGCGGTACGGGTAGAGGTTCCCTCAGTGAGCATGGAGGCGGCAAGATTTGCCAATCCCTCTTTCCCGTCGGGATCCCTGACCGCACCGGCATCGAATACCCACTTGAACACCACGAAGGGGATGGAACTCCTACGCACCATCCACACCCTCATTCCGTTATCGGTGGTGAACACCTGGGGCACTATTCTCCCTTTGTGAACCGACCCGGGGCTGGCGGTTCCAGCACCTGTACCATACCCAACCATTCCCTCATGAGACACGCAACCCATAATCCCTCCTGACGCAAGTAGCAGACCTGCCATGAGTCCTGTTATTACCCGCCTCATTTCCGATTCTCTCCGGTCTCGGGAAGCAACACCCCCCAAGTGCGATTCTCCTCCGTGAAGTACCTATTGGCGACCTCCCTAACCTGCTGGGCAGTCACCTTCTTCACGTTCTCCACGTAGGTCTGTAGGTATTTGTACCCAACTCCCGTAACCTCCAACCTACCGATGGTCATGGCCCGGTAGAAGTTGGAATCGAGTCCGTAGATGAACCCTGCCTCGATCTGGTTCTTGGCCTTCTCAAGCTCTTTCTCGGTGATTCCCTCTCTCTTCACCTTCTCTATCTCCTCGAGGATCTGCTCCTCAACCTCTTCCACCTTCTTCCCAGGCAGAAGGCCCACGTAGAAGTAGAGTAAACCGCTGTCTCTCATCCGAGAGTAGTAGGCACCGGCAAAGAGGGCAGAGCGCTCGTCCCTCACGAACCTCTTGTAGATGCGGCTGCTCTTCCCGTCTCCCAGCACAGAGGCAAGTATCTCTAAGGCGTGCTCGTCTTTGCTTCCCACGGTGGGCACGTGGAAGGCCAACATCACGAAGGGCAACCTCGCCTCCTTGCTCACCACCTGCACCCTCTTCTCGCCCCTCTGAGGAGGCTCCTGGGTGATGTGGTGGGTCTTGACTGGGCGTGAGGGAATGGAGCCGAACCACCTCTCCATCTTCTCAAAGACCTCGTCTGGATCAACGTCACCCACCACCACCACCACTGCGTTGTTGGGAGCGTAGTGGTTCTGGTAGTAGGCCCTGAGATCGTCAATGGTGAAGGAGTCTATGT
>CAZMTB010000175.1:0-7821 GCA_964569095.1 uncultured Aquificales bacterium | reverse complement strand
TCTTTTTTGACTGACAACCCAAAGAGGCGTTGCCTTTGAGATAGATTGGGGATTTCTCCTCCCACCTCCCCCGTTCAGCCTCTCCTGTAGGCGAAAGGGAGGAGAGTTAGTGCAGAACGCTCCGCTTGCGTGGAGAATGCGGCCCCGCACCCTGGATGAGGTGGTGGGACAGCGTCACCTTCTGGCTCCCGGTATGCCTTTGCGGGCAATGTTGGAGCGAGGTCTGCTGAGGGCCGCAGTCTTTTACGGTCCTCCTGGTTGCGGAAAGACCGCATTGGCCTACGTCATTGCCGCGCAGGCGAAGGCAGACTTTGTGGGTTTAAACGCGGTCTCCCACGGTGTGAAGGAGATTAGGGCAGCCGTGGAGAAGGCGTTTCTGAATAGAAGACGGGGAATACCAACCCTACTCTTCGTCGACGAGATTCATCGTTTCAGCAAGGTTCAGCAAGAGAGCCTTCTTCCCCATGTGGAAGAGGGTCTCTTCGTGCTTCTCGGTGCCTCTACCGAGAACCCAAGATCTACCCTTAGCAGGGGGTTGGCGTCGCGGCTCACCATATTTCCCTTTAAACCTTTGAGCCCTTCGGAGGTGCAGCAGCTTCTGGAGTTGGCCTTGAAGGACGAAAGGGGACTGGGAGACAAGGGCCTCGAGATTACTCCAGAGGCGTTGGAGCTACTGGTGGATCACGCCAACGGAGATGCCCGTAGGGCACTGAATGCCCTGGAGCTTGCCGCTATTGCCGCGGAGGACAGGAACCTCGAGCTTTTGGACCTGGAATTGATTGGAGAGGTTGTGGGCAAAAGATCGTCTTCCTACCTGCGCAGCGAGCACTACGACGTTATCTCTGCATACATCAAGAGTATTCGCGGCTCTGATCCCGACGCGGCTCTCTTCTGGATGGCCAGAATGCTACAAGGGGGGGAGGATCCTCTATTCATCGCTCGTCGCCTGGTGATAGCTGCTGCTGAGGATGTTGGATGCGCGGATCCCATGGCCCTCGTGGTGGCAACCTCTGCCCTCAAGGCGGTTGAGGCCGTTGGTATGCCTGAATGTGCCATTCCGCTGGCTGAAGCCACGGTCTACGCTGCAGCTGCTCCCAAGAGCAACGCTGCCTACTTGGCGCTCAAAAAGGCCCAGTCCGACGCTGAAGATCCCAAGGTTGACGCCGAGGTGCCTCCACACATCACCAACCGTTCTCCCGGCAACAAGTACTACAAGTATCCCCACGACTACCCCGGGCACTTCGTGAGGCAGAACTACCTTCCAGAGAAGAGGGTTTACTACCGACCCACGGAACTCGGCAGGGAGAGGTTGATGAGGGAGAGGCTCTACCAGCTCTGGGGCGAGGAGAGGTACGGAGATGGATAAGTCCGTGCTGAGAAGGGAGATGCTGGATAGGCGAGGGGCCCTCTCCGGGGAGAGTCGGGCCAGGGCCGAAGAGGAGATTCTTAGGCGGCTGTTGGCAAGGCCCGAATGGGAGAGGGCTACCACTGTAGCCCTCTACTATCCCGTGAGGGGAGAGGTGAACCTGCTTCGACTCTTCGGTGTGGCAGGTGAAAAGACCTTGCTCTTTCCCAGGGTGGACGGTTCGCATCTCAGGTTCTTCAGGGTCGAGTCTCTCAAAGAACTGACCCCAGGCCACTTCGGTATTCCTGAGCCTCGTTCTGATGGTGAAGAGTGGCCGTGCTGCGTAATAGACCTCTTGGTGGTGCCGGGAGTGGCCTACTCCGAGAAGGGGTATCGGTTGGGATACGGTGGGGGATACTACGACAGGGTGCTCGCAAGGAAGAGCCCTTGCCAGATGGCCGTTGGGGTGGCCTTCTCCTGCCAGGTGATGCCCGAGATTCCCGTTGAACCTTGGGACAGAAGGGTGGATCTCGTTTTGACTGAAGATAGAGAGATATTTCCTGCTACTACCGTCTGGATATGAACGTAAAGGGAGGATGAGAGATGAACACAGCAACAGTACTGACCGTCGTTTTTGGAATGCTTGGAGGCGTGGTCATCGGGTTCGTGGTGGCCACGGTTGTGAGAAAGCACATCCAGAGTGCCAGGATAGAGGGTATGAAGGACGAGGCACAGCGCATCCTGGATGAGGCCAAAAAAGAGGCCGAGAACATCAAGAAGGAGGCGGTGCTTGAGGCCAAGGAACTGGCCCTGAAGGAGAGAGACAGGGCCATGAAGGAGGTGGCCGACAGGAAGAGGGACGTTGAGAAACGGGAACTGAGACTGGCCCAGAAAGAGGAACAGCTTGAGAAGAGGCTTCAGCAGCTGGATGGAGAGTGGAAGGAGCTCAAGCAGGAGAAGAACCAGCTGAATCAGAAGGAGAGAAACCTGGAGAGGCGAGAGAAGGAGATAGAGTCCCTCTTTCAGAAGGTGAACGAGAGGCTCGAGAAGATTGCCCAGATGACCAGGGAGGAGGCAAAGCAGGAGCTCTTGGAGAACATGAAACAAGAGGCCAGAAAAGAGGCCTTTGAGATCGTGAAGAACATCGAGGAGAAGGCCAAAGAAGAGGCAGACGTACGTGCGAAGAAGATACTGGCGTTGGCCATCCAGAAGTACTCTTCAGACGAGGTGGCAGAGCATACGGTTTCGGTGGTTCAACTGCCCTCCGACGAGATCAAGGGGCGTATCATTGGCAGGGAGGGTAGGAACATTCGCGCCTTTGAGAGCATAACGGGAGTTGACCTGATAATAGATGACACCCCAGAGGCAGTGGTTCTCTCGTGCCACGATCCCATTCGCAGGGAGGTGGCAAGGGTCTGCCTGGAGAGGTTGGTGAAGGACGGCAGGATTCACCCCGGTCGCATCGAGGAGATTCACGCCAAGGTGAAGAAGGAGATAGAGGGAATAATGAAGGAGGCTGCCTCCTCAGCGGTGTTCGAACTTGGTATTCACAACCTTCATCCCGAGTTGCTTAAACTACTGGGGAGGCTGAAGTACCGGACCAGCTACACCCAGAACATGCTCAGCCACTCCAAGGAGGTTGCCTACTTCTGCGGCATAATGGCGGCAGAGCTGGGATTGAACGTTGAATTGGCAAAGCGCATGGGCCTGTTGCACGATATTGGCAAGGCGGTGGACCACGAGGTGGAGGGATCCCACGCGCAGATCGGGGCCGACCTTGCCAGGAAGTACGGAGAGAAGCCCGAGGTGGTGAACGCCATACTGGCCCACCACGGAGAGGACGAGCCTCGCACCCCTGAGGCGGTGCTAACAATAGCCGCCGACACGCTCTCGGCTGCGAGGCCAGGGGCACGAATGGAGATGCTGGAGGCCTATGTGAAGCGCATAAACAAGCTGGAGGAGATTGCATCCTCTTTCCCCAGCGTGAACAAGGCCTATGCCATCCAAGCGGGTAGAGAGATCAGGGTGATAGTTGATCCTGAGAGTGCCTCTGACGAGGAGCTCTACTTCCTCGCCAAGGACGTGGCCAAGAAGCTTGAGGAGAGCCTCACCTATCCCGGTCAGATCAAGGTTCACGTGATTCGAGAGACCAGAGCGGTGGAGTACGCCAAGTGAGGATGGCTTGAGCATGCGCGTTCTGATGGTGGGGGACGTGGTGGGCAAGCCAGGGCGCAGGGCCCTGAAGCTGTGGCTTGCGGGACTGGTCTCCCAATTCGGCATAGACGTGGTGGTGGTGAACGGTGAGAACTCCGCTGGGGGATTGGGTCTCACCTCTAAGGTGATAGATGAACTCTTCCGCTACGGGGTTCATGTTATCACCACGGGTAACCACGTGTGGGACAAGAAAGAGATGGTAACCGAGATAATGAACTGGCAGGGCATAGTTCGCCCTGCAAACTATCCACCAGGTGTTCCCGGGGAAGGTTGGCTGGTTCATGCCCTTCCCACTGGAGAGCGGCTTGCGGTGGTGAATATCTCAGGGAGGGTGTTCATGGATAACCTGGACTGTCCTTTCCAGGTGATGGAGAGGCTGCTGCCCCAGGTCAGGGAGCAGACCCCTGCGATCCTGGTGGATGTTCACGCAGAGGCCACTTCCGAGAAGCTTGCCATTGCCTGGTTTCTGGACGGCAGGGTGAGCGCGGTTGTGGGTACCCACACCCATGTGCAGACTGCCGACGAGAGGATACTGCCCAACGGCACCGCCTACCTAACCGACGTTGGTATGACCGGTCCCTACGACGGCATCATTGGCATGAAAAGGGACGTGGTGATGCGCAGGTTTCTCTACCAGATGCCTCAGCGGTTCGAGGTTGCCTCAGGCCCCGTGCAGCTGAACGCCGTTGTGGTTGAGATAGACGGTGATACGGGCAGAGCGGTTGGGATAGAGAGAATAAGAAGGGTGGAGGATGGAGACCAGAATTCTTGACGGCAAGGCTCTGGCCCAGAGGGTGAACAGCAGGATAAGGGCCACGGTAGAGGAGAAGGGACTCACCCCTGGACTCGCAGTGATCATGGTGGGGGAGGATCCTGCCTCTCTCATCTACGTCCAGAAGAAGGAGGAGTGTTGCGAGAGGGTGGGGATACGCTCCTTCTTCCACCGGCTTCCTGCCTCCACCTCCCAGGGCGAGCTTCTGGAGCTTGTGCAGGAGCTGAACGAGGCCCCTGAGGTGGATGGAATACTGGTTCAGTTGCCCCTTCCTCGTGGACTTGACGCTACTGAACTGCTTGAGGCCATCGACCCTTCCAAGGACGTGGACGGTTTCCATCCCACCACTATGGGTAGGTTGGTGGAGGGGCGAGAGGAGATCTCTCCATGTACCCCCAAAGGGGTGATGAGAATCCTTGACGAGTACGGGATACCCGTGGAGGGCAGGGAGGTGGTGATCGTGGGTGCTAGCAACATCGTGGGCAAGCCCCTTGCTATGATGATGGTCAACAGGATGGCCACGGTTACCCTCTGCCACATCAAGACGAGGGACGTCTCTCTTCACACCCGTAGGGCCGAGATTCTCTGCTCTGCCACGGGGGTACCCCATCTCATTAAAAGGGAGATGGTGATGCCAGGTGCCGTGGTTATTGACATTGGAATATCCAAGTGGAAGGGCAGAACCGTGGGAGATGTTGACACCCAAGGCATGATGGGCGTGGCATCTGCAGTCACGCCGGTGCCAGGGGGGGTTGGGCCCATGACCGTTGCCATGCTCATGGAGAACACCCTGATACTCCACTGTATGAGGCGAGGGGTGGAACTTGGTTGGGAGGGCTAAGATCGCACATGGCTGTTGCGGTCTGGCCTTTTCCGAGAGAGCCTTTGTGGTTTTGTGCCTGTCGATGCTTCTCTCTGGGGTGAAACCCCGTCTCTCTGCTCTACCTTTCAGGCTTCCGTGATGGTGAAGATGGAGGTGTTCAGGCTCTCTGCCACCCAAGATGTGTTGGGCGTCTCTGCCCTTACCCGCCTGGTGAAGGAGCAGATTGAGACCAGCTTCGCTGGGGTGTGGGTGCGGGGAGAGGTCTCTAATCTAACCAAGTCGTTTGCTGGGCATCACTACTTCAATCTCAGGGAGGGAGATGCCCTACTCAAAGCGGTGCTCTTCAAAGGCAGGGGAAGGTTCTTCTCAAAACACCTCTCAGAGGGAACTGAGGTTATCTGTTACGGTGACATAACCGTTTACGAGCCCAGAGGGGAGTACCAACTCATCGTGGAGTTCGTGGAGCCAGCGGGACTTGGCGCCATGTTTGCCCAGCTCGAGATCCTGAAGAAGAGGCTGATGGAGGAGGGGCTTTTCGGGGATGACCGCAAAAGGGCTATTCCTTTGTCTCCCCGGTGTGTTGCCCTGGTTGCTTCCCACAGCAGCGCCGCTTTGCAGGACATGCTCAGAATACTCGATGCCTATCCCCTGCCCCTGGAGGTTCTGGTGTATCCCATTGCGTCTCAAGGCGATGAGGCTCCTTCTTCCATCTGCCGTGCCTTCGAGGCCATATCCCGCCACCGTAAGGCAGAGGTGGTGGTACTGGCCCGGGGAGGTGGCTCGGTTGAGGACCTATGGGCCTTCAACCACGAGGCGGTGGTTAGGGCGGTGGCGGGGTCGGAGATTCCGGTGATTACGGGCATAGGCCACGAGACAGATACCACGCTTTCGGACCTGGCTGCTGATCTCAGGGCTCCCACTCCTACTGCCGCCGCAGAGGTCCTGCTCTCCAATGCCCAGGCGGAGATTAATAGGCTGTTTGAGCTCAAATCGCGCATGGGCGAGCTTATGATGCATAAAATTTATGCTTCCAGGATCCGACTCGGCACCCTCAAGGAGGGACTTTTGAGGATGGATCCCATGCGCAGGTTGAGGGAGCAGAGGCTGCACCTGATGAGGCTCGGCGACACCATTAACCAGTTGCTGGAGAGGGGGATCATGGGTCGTCGTACACGTTTGACCGCTCACCTTCGCCGCCTGGAACGCCTCTCCCCGTTGATGAGGCTTGAGAGGGAGAGGGATAATCTAAGGAGAGTCCGTTTGGCCTTGCACAGGCTGTCCTTGGGCAGGGTTCAGGATGAGAGGCACAGGCTTGGCTTACTCTCTGAGAGGTTGAACGGTTTGAGTCCCCTTCGCCCCTTGGAGAGAGGATACGCTCTTTGTACCAAAGATGGTGAGGTGGTTAGAGCAGCGCGTAACTTGAGCCCCGGCGAGGTTGTTGATTTGAGGTTCTCTTCCGATACTGCCAGATGCCTCGTGGAGGAGGTCTCTTCCCTTTCCGGAGAGGTGGAGAGGTGAAGATTCACGGCGAGGTTAAACGGTTAACCCCTCAGCAGAGAAAGGAGCTTGAAAGGCTCTACCGGCGCAGGGTTCCCCCGGGGCTGCTGGTGACTCCCGAGCTGGGGAGGGAGCTCTCCGAAATCTCCCGCAGGCTTAACAGACAGGTGGCGGTATTGATTGATCGCAAGGGACGGGTTAGCCACGTCATCCTTGGGGACCACGACTCCATCCTCATTCCCGATCTGACTGCCTACCGCATAGGCTGGGGTAGCCTTAGGGGACTGAGGTGTGTTCACACCCATCTCTCCGGGGAACCGATAAGCGAAGAGGATCTGACCGACATGGTTCTGCTGAGACTTGACGCCATGGTGGTGATCCAGGTTGCTCCCACGGGTTTGCCCGGGGAAGTGGCCTTTGCCCACATCGTGCCTCAGGAGGGGAGAAGGTTGCCCTGGCAGATCTCGGTATATCCCCACCTAACCCATCTGGAAAGGGGGTTCGACCACCTGTTGCGGGAGATAGAGGACGACCTTCGCAGGGCGCAGAGGCTATTTGAGGCGCGCGGCGAGGTGGAGAGGGCCTTGCTTGTGGTGCCTTTGGAGGGAGATGAGAGCGAAGACGAGGAGTATCTTGTTGCCGAGCTGGTCTCTTTGGCGGAGAGCGCTGGTATAGAGGTGGCGGACGTGATCACCCAGAGGATTCGCCGCATAAATCCTGCCACTTACCTCGGCAGGGGGAAGGTGAGGGAGCTTTTAATGCGGAGCCTTCAGGAGGGATGCACCATGGTGGTCTTTGGAAAGGAGCTCACCCCTGTGCAGGCCAACGCAATAGCCTCTCTCAGCGACCTGAAGGTGTTGGATAGAACCCAGTTGATTCTCGACATCTTTGCCCAGAGGGCCCAGAGCGTTGAGGGAAGGATACAGGTGGAGCTGGCCCAGCTAAGGTACATGTTGCCCCGATTGGTTGGCAGGGGTACCGCCATGTCCAAGCTCATGGGTGGCGTTGGAGGCAGAGGGCCTGGAGAGAGCAAGCTGGAGGTGGATAGGCGAAGGGTTAGAGACAGAATTGCCCACCTGGAGAGGCGTCTCAAGGCCCAGAGCAAGGGAAGAAGGCTGAGAAGAAAGGGTAGGAGCAGGAGGGGAACACCTGTGGTCTCTCTGGTGGGTT
>CAZMTB010000174.1:0-8130 GCA_964569095.1 uncultured Aquificales bacterium | reverse complement strand
CTGGGAGTGTATCTGCGGGAAGTACAAGAAGGTGAAGCACAGGGGGGTGGTTTGTGACAAGTGCGGGGTGGAGGTTACCACCTCCCGGGTGCGCAGGGAGCGTATGGGACACATAGAGCTTGCGGCTCCAGTGACCCACATCTGGTTCGTAAAGGTGCTTCCCAGCAAGATAGGCCTGCTTCTTGACATTCCCATAAGGCAGCTCGAAAGGGTCATCTACTATGACGCCTACATAGTGGTTGATCCAGCGGACACCCCTCTCAAGAAGGGGGAGATTCTGAGTGAGGCCAGGTATGCCGTTCTGAGAGAGCAGTACGGTGACTCCTTTGATGCCCGTATGGGTGCGGAACCCATACGGGACCTCTTGAAAGAGATAGACCTGGACGAGCTTGCCAACGACCTCAGGCAGCAGCTCATCACCGTAACCTCAAAGCAGACCGAGAAGAACATCATAAAGCGCCTGAAGGTTGTAGAGGCGTTCAGAACCTCGGGGAACAGGCCCGAGTGGATGATTCTGGAGGTGCTGCCGGTTATCCCTCCGGATCTCCGTCCGCTGGTTCCACTGGACGGGGGCCGTTTTGCAACCAGCGATCTCAACGACCTGTACCGCAGGGTGATAAACCGCAACAACCGGCTGAAGAGGCTGTTGAGCCTAAAGGCTCCCGAGATAATCGTGAGAAACGAGAAGCGCATGCTTCAGGAGGCGGTGGACTCCCTCTTCGACAACGGCCGTCTAAGCAGACCGGTGAAGGGCCAGAACGGAAGGCCTCTCAAGTCGCTCTCAGACTCCCTCAGGGGTAAGCAGGGGCGTTTCCGCCAGAACCTGCTGGGTAAGAGAATAGACTTCTCGGGGAGATCCGTGATCGTGGTGGAGCCCAACCTTGCAATAAACCAGTGCGGCCTTCCCAAGGTCATGGCGTTGGAGCTCTTCAAGCCCTTCATCTACCACAAGCTCATGTTCGAGAAGATGGTGGCTCCCACCATGAAGATAGCCAAGAAGATGGTTGAAGCGGCAGAGCCTCCCGTCTGGGATGCATTGGAAGAGGTGGTCAGGGAGCATCCCGTGATGCTCAACAGGGCTCCCACCCTGCATAGGCCCAGCATCCAGGCCTTCGAGCCGGTTCTCGTTGAGGGGAAGGCCATCAAGATACATCCGCTGGTCTGCGTGGCCTTCAACGCGGACTTCGACGGAGACCAGATGGCGGTTCACCTTCCCATCTCCTACGAGGCGGTGGCGGAGTGCCTTATGCTCATTCTCGCTCCTCACAACGTAATCTCCCCTGCCAATGGCAAGCCTTTGGCCCATCCAACACAGGACATCGTTCTCGGGTGTTACTACCTCACCAAGAGCAGGGGAAGGGCGCCAGGAGAGGGTAAGGTCTTCTCTTCCATGGAGGAGGCCCTGCTCGCCTACGACGAGGGCGTGGTTCACCTGCAGGCCAAGGTGAAGGTGCGCCACGAAGGGGAGATAGTGGATACCACCCTGGGACGGATCGTCTTCTACCAGGTGGTTCCCAAAGAGATTCCCTTTGCCACGGTTAATACCGTGATGAACAAGAAGAAGCTCCAGCAGCTGGTGGCGGAGAGCGTGAAGAAGGTGGGACTGGTTAGAACCATTCACCTGTTGGAGAACCTGAAAGAACTCGGCTTCAGATACGCCACGGTGTCGGGACTCTCCATCAGCGTGGACGACCTGGAGGTTCCATCCTCCAAGGCACACCTAATAGAGGACGCCTACAAGAGGGTGGCCGAGGTGGAGAAGGCCTACATGGAGGGACACATCACCAGGGGTGAGAAGTACAACAGGGTGGTTGGCATATGGAACGCCACCACCGAGAGGGTTACCGAGGAGATGATCTCGAGCCTGAAGGAGAAGGACGAGACCATAGCGAACGTGAGGGGATTCGACGGAGAGGGCAATCCCTTGGACTACAACTCCATATTCACCATGGCCGACTCTGGTGCCCGAGGGGGCACCTCTCAGATTCGCCAGCTGGCGGGTATGAGGGGTCTTATGGCCAAGCCGTCGGGGGAGGTTCTCGAGACTCCCATCACCTCAAACTTCCGTGAGGGACTCTCGGTGCTCCAGTACTTCGTCTCTACCCACGGTGCACGCAAGGGTTTGGCCGACACCGCTCTGAAGACAGCCAATGCGGGATACCTCACCAGGAAGCTGGTTGACGTAGCCCATTCAGAGTTTATCACCGAGGAGGACTGCGGGACCATCAACGGCGTTTACGTAGAGCCCATCGTGGAGAGCGGAAACATCATAGAGACCCTCTACGACCGAATAGTGGGAAGGGTTGCTGCTGAAGACATAGTGGATCCCTTCTCGGACGACGAGGAGAGGCTCATAGTTGCTGCGGGAGAGGAGATAGACGAAGAGAAGGCCAAGCTTATCGAAGAGATAGGGATAAAGCGGGTCAAGATTCGCTCTCTGCTCACCTGCGAGTCCCGAAGGGGGCTCTGCGCAGCCTGTTACGGAAGGGACCTCTCTTTGAACCGCAGGGTTCACGTAGGTGAGGCGGTTGGAATCATAGCTGCCCAGTCCATTGGCGAACCGGGTACCCAGCTCACCATGAGGACCTTCCACATTGGTGGAACTGCCACCGTCTCCGACGTCTCTTCCCACACGGCCAAGAACGATGGCATCGTCAGGTATAGAAACATAAACGTGGTCACCAACAAGGAAGGTGTTCTGGTGGCAACCAACCGCAACGGAGAGCTGGTGATCATGGACGAAGAGGGGAGGGAGAAGGAGACCTACCCCGTGGCCCTCGGAGCCGAGATAAAGGTGAAAGAGGGTGAGGAGGTTAAGGCAGGTACCGAGCTGGTATCATGGGACCCCTACTCCATTCCCATTCTCTCGGAGGTTGAGGGTAAGGCCAAGTTTGGAGACGTGATAGAGGGCATCACCATGCACGAGGACGTGGACAGCGTCACGGGCATGGTCCAGAAGGTGATAACCGAGAGCAAGGACGAGAAACGCCTGCCCCGTATATCCATCAAGGACGCAGATGGTAAGACCATAGGGCGTTATCCCCTGCCAGTGGGAACCTACATCCTGGTTAACGAGGGTGACCACGTGCACGTGGGAGACGTGATTGCCAAGATCCCCAGGGATACAGCGAAGACCAAGGACATCACCGGAGGTCTACCCAAGGTGGTTCAGCTCTTCGAGGCCCGCAAACCCAAGGACAAGGCCATAATCTCCGAGATAGACGGGGTAGTAGAGATAGGCTCCCTGGTGAGGGGCAAGAGGAAGATCATAGTCAGAGGAGATACCGAAACCAGGGACTACCTCATCCCCAAGGGGGCCCCCATAATCGTGAGGACCGGGGACAAGGTTAGGGCTGGAGATCCTCTGGTGGACGGTCCCGTGGATCCCCACGACATCCTGGAGACCTTGGGTGTCCAGGCCCTGCAGAGGTACCTGGTGGACGAGGTGCAGAAGGTCTACCGCCTGCAAGGGGTGGAGATAAACGACAAGCACATAGAGATAATAGTGCGTCAGATGCTGAGCCGGGTTAAGATAGAGGATCCTGGAGAGACAAGGTACCTGCCCGGCGACGAGGTGAGCCGCATAGAGTTTGAAGAGGAGAACCGCAAGGCCGAGGCCGAGGGAAGGGTGCCTGCAACGGCCAAGCCCATGCTCCTTGGAATAGCCAAGGCCGCCCTCAACAGGGAGAGCTTCATCTCTGCGGCCTCCTTCCAGGTGACCACCAGGGTGCTCAACGACGCCTGTATAGCCAGTAAGGTGGATTACCTCTACGGTCTGAAAGAGAACGTGATAATGGGAAGGTTGGTGCCAGTGGGTACCGGAATGAAGAAGTACAGGGATACAGAGGTGGTTTTAGAGAAGACCGAGGAGGAAGGCACAGGCGAAGGGGTTGAGGCCGTTGCACCCTCTGGTGAAGAGAGCAAAGAGGGGGATAATTCTTCGCTTGTAGAGTGAAAAAGGTGCTTGACAGCTGTTAGCGCCATCAATAGGATTGCGCCCCGTTTCAGTGGGACGAGAGAAGTCAGGAGGTGAATGGTGCCTACTATAAACCAATTGGTCCGCAAGGGCCGTGAGAAGATAAAGAGCAGGAGCACCGCTCCGGCGCTGGAGGGGTGTCCCCAGAAGAGAGGGGTGTGCGTTCGCGTTTACACGGTTACCCCCAAGAAGCCCAACTCTGCCTTGCGTAAGGTTGCCAGGGTGCGTCTCTCCAACAGGATAGAGGTTACTGCCTACATCCCCGGAGAGGGGCACAATCTGCAGGAGCACTCCATCGCCATGATAAGGGGCGGCAGGGTGAAGGACCTTCCGGGTATCAGGTATCACATCATACGTGGTACCTTGGACACCGCTGGCGTGGAGGGAAGGCGCCAGTCGAGGTCCAAGTACGGAACCAAGAAGCCGAAGAGATAGCGAGGAGGAGGCATGTCTCGTAAAGGTGGAGTAAAGAAGAGGGAGTTTCTTCCAGATCCCAAGTATGGAAGCGTCATGGTGACCCGCATGATCAACTACATCATGAAGGACGGAAAGAGGAGCAAGGCCGAGAAGATCTTCTACGAGGCGCTGGACAAGGCCGCTGCCAAGGCGAAAGAGGATCCCATGAAGCTTCTCAACCAGGTGTTCGAAAACGTTAAGCCCATACTTGAGGTTCGGCCCAGGAGGATCGGAGGAGCTACCTATCAGATTCCCATGGAGGTCTCTCCCCACAGGCAGAAGACCTTGGTGCTCAGGTGGACCGTTGAGGCTGCCAGGGCGAGGAAGGAGAGAACCATGGTGGATCGCTTGGCAGGAGAGCTTTTGGACGCCTACAACGGAGTGGGCGCTGCCATAAAGAAGAAGGAAGACACTCACAAGATGGCAGAGGCGAACAGGGCCTTTGCCCATTACCGCTGGTAGTTAGAAGGGAGAGGTTGTGGCAGAAGCGTCGTCTCGCAAGATCCCCCTCGCTCAGCTGAGGAACATAGGGATCATGGCCCACATAGATGCGGGCAAAACCACGGTTACCGAGCGTATCCTATACTACACGGGCAAGACGCACCGTATAGGGGAGGTGCACGACGGGACCGCGGTGATGGACTGGATGGAGCAGGAGAGGGAGCGAGGGATAACCATAACCTCTGCTGCCACCACCTGTTTTTGGAGAAACTGTCAGATAAACATAATAGATACTCCTGGGCACGTGGACTTCACCGTTGAGGTGGAGAGGTCGCTCCGGGTTCTCGACGGTGGGGTGGTGGTCTTTTGTGCTGTTGGGGGCGTTGAGCCCCAGTCTGAGACCGTTTGGCGCCAGGCAGACCGATACAGGGTTCCTCGCCTGGCCTTCGTGAACAAGATGGACCGTGTAGGGGCCGACTTCTACAATGTGGTCTCCATGATGGAGTCTCGTCTCGGTGCCACTCCCTGTCCCTTGCAGATTCCCTACGGGGCCGAGGGCAACTTCAAGGGAGTGATAGACCTGGTGGAGATGAAGGCCATAGTGTGGGAGGACGAGACCCTTGGGGCCAAGTTCCACGACGAAGAGATCCCGGAGGAGCTCATGGAGGAGGCCCAACACTGGCGTGAGAAGATGCTCGAAGCGGTCTCCGAGGTGGACGACTCCCTAATGGAGAAGTACCTGGAGGGAGAGGAGATAAGCGTAGAGGAGCTTATTCCTGCCATACGGAAGGGGACCGTGGAGATGGCATTCACTCCGGTGCTCTGCGGTTCTGCCTTCAAGAACAAGGGAGTTCAACCCCTGCTGGACGCGGTGGTAAACTACCTGCCCTCTCCGGTTGACATAGCGGCAGTTGAGGGGGTGAACCCCGATACCGGTGAGACCGAGAAGAGGGAGGCGTCTGAAGATGCCCCCTTCGCAGCCCTGGCCTTCAAGGTGATGGTGGACCCTTATGTGGGGCAGCTGGTGTTCTTCAGGGTCTATTCTGGCGTGATGAGCTCCGGTAGCACCGTTTACAACTCGGTGCGTGGAAAGAAGGAGCGGATAGGGCGTCTCCTTCAGATGCACGCCAACAAGAGAAACGAGGTCACCGAGGTGAGAGCAGGGGATATAGCCGCTGCCGTGGGCCTTAAACTCACCCTTACCGGAGACACCCTATGCGATCCTGACCATCCCATCGTGTTGGAGTCCATGGAGTTCCCCGAGCCGGTCATATCCGTGGCCATAGAGCCCAAGACCAAGGCCGACCAGGAGAAGCTGGGGGGTGCCCTCTCCAGGCTCTCTCAGGAAGACCCCTCATTCAAGGTTAAGGTTGACGAGGAGACGGGTCAAACGATCATCTCGGGAATGGGCGAGCTTCACCTCGACATCATCGTAGATCGCCTGAGGCGAGAGTTCGGGGTGGACGCCAACGTGGGTAAACCCCAGGTGGCCTACAGGGAGACCATAAGAAAGACGGTGAAACAGGAGAGCCGGTACGTAAAGCAGACGGGGGGCCGTGGCCAGTACGGACACGTGGTTATAGAGGTCTCTCCCTTAGAGGAGGGAGGCTTCGAATTTGAGAACAAGATAGTGGGCGGGGCGATACCGAAAGACTACGTGCCTGCCGTGGAGAAGGGCGTGAAGGAGGCCATGGAGACCGGTGTTATTGCCGGTTATCCCGTGGTGGACGTTAAGGTGAGCCTCTTGGATGGTTCGTACCACGAGGTTGACTCCTCTGAGATGGCCTTCAAGATAGCCGCATCAATGGCCTTTAAGGATGCGGCCAAGAAGGCGAAGCCTGTCCTTCTCGAGCCCATAATGAAGGTAGAGGTCGTTGTCCCTGAAGAGTACGTGGGAGAGGTGATAGGAGACATAAACTCCCGAAGGGGTCGCATTCAGGGAATAGAAGACCGTAAAAAGATCAAGCATATTACCGCCTTTGTGCCTCTGGCCGATATGTTCGGCTACGCAACAACCCTGCGTTCGTTGACCCAAGGTCGTGGGTCGTACACTATGCATTTCTCTCATTACGAAGAGGTACCTACAAACATAGCGGAGGATATCATCAGCAAGAAGACGGCGTAGGCTTACATAGGCTATAACCACCTGAAAAACAAGCTTTTAAGCTGCGTTAAGGGAGGAGAGAAGAGATGGGAAAGGCGAAGTATGAGCGGACGAAGCCGCACGTAAACATAGGGACGATAGGGCATGTTGATCATGGTAAGACGACGTTGACGGCAGCGATAACGAAGGTGTTGGCAGAGAAGGGGTGGGCGGATTTCACGCCGTTTGAGGAGATAGACAAGGCGCCAGAGGAGAGGGAGAGGGGCGTTACGATAAACGTTGCGCACATAGAGTACGAGACTGAGAAGAGGCACTATGCGCACATAGACTGTCCTGGGCACGCTGACTACATCAAGAACATGATAACGGGTGCTGCGCAGATGGACGGTGCGATATTGGTGGTGAGTGCGGCTGATGGTCCCATGCCGCAGACGAGGGAGCACGTGTTGTTGGCGAGGCAGGTTAACGTGCCGGCGATAGTGGTGTATTTGAACAAGGTGGACATGGTAGATGATCCGGAGTTATTGGATTTAGTGGAGTTAGAGGTTCGTGAATTATTGAGCAAGTATGACTTTCCTGGGGACGACATTCCGGTGATACGCGGTAGTGCGTTGAAGACGCTGGAAGGTGATACAGGGGAGTATGGTGCTGAGTCGATTTTAAAGTTGATGGAGGCGGTAGACAGTTATATACCTGAGCCTGAGCGTCCTGTGGATCAGCCGTTTTTGATGCCGATAGAGGACATCTTTTCGATTTCTGGCAGGGGGACGGTTGTTACAGGCAGGGTAGAGAGGGGCCGTATAAGGCCTGGTGAAGAGGTAGAGATAGTAGGTTTAGGTGAGACGCGTAAGACGGTTGCGACGTCGGTAGAGATGTTCCGGAAGATATTGGACGAGGGGTTAGCTGGAGACAACATAGGAGTGTTGTTGAGGGGTATAGGCAAGGACGAGGTTAAGAGGGGTCAGGTATTGGCGAAGCCTGGTAGCATTCAGCCGTATCGTAAGTTCAAGGCTGAGGTATATGTGTTGACGAAGGAGGAGGGTGGTCGTCACACGCCGTTTTTCCCTGGGTACAGGCCTCAGTTTTACTTTAGGACGACGGACGTTACTGGTACGGTGATTTTGCCTGAGGGAGTAGAGATGGTGATGCCTGG
>CAZMTB010000173.1:0-4241 GCA_964569095.1 uncultured Aquificales bacterium | reverse complement strand
TGAGGTATATGTGTTGACGAAGGAGGAGGGTGGTCGTCACACGCCGTTTTTCCCTGGGTACAGGCCTCAGTTTTACTTTAGGACGACGGACGTTACTGGTACGGTGATTTTGCCTGAGGGAGTAGAGATGGTGATGCCTGGGGACAACGTGAACATGGATGCAGAGTTGATCTATCCGGTTGCGTTGGAGAAGGGATTGAGGTTTGCGGTTAGAGAGGGTGGTCGCACGGTTGGGGCAGGTGTGGTCACCGACGTGATAGAGGATTAGTGAGGTATGAGAGAGACCATAACCCTGGTGTGCAGCGAGTGTAAAAGGAAGAACTACAGTACTACCAAAAACCGCAAGAACACCACTTCTCGGTTGGAGTTGAAGAAGTACTGCAAGTGGTGCAACAAGCACACCTTGCATAAAGAGGGTAAGTAGGTAGGGTACAAGGCAGAAGAAGGCTTAGGCATAGCGCAGGCCAGTAGCTCTAATTGGTAGAGCGCCGGACTCCAAATCCGGATGTTGGGGGTTCGAGTCCTCCCTGGCCTGCCATCTTTTTTGTGGAGGAGAACCGCGTGTTTAACCTGGAGAGTTTGAAAGAGTTCTGGCGCGAAGCCAAGATGGAACTCAAGAAGACGGTATTCCCGTCGCGCCGTCAGACGATAGGGGCCTCTGTGGGTCTCTTGGTGCTGGTCTTTTTTGTGGCCTTCTATTTGGGTGTGCTTGACTTTGCCTTCTCTAAGCTGATAACCAAGTTTCTCACCTTTTAGATGTGAGGTGTAAGGTGGCTAAGGCTGAGGGGTCCAAGAAGGAGAAGGTGGAGCAGGAGGAGCTCACGGAGGAGGACATTTTCAGGTCCGACATGGACTGGTACATCATTCACACCTACTCCGGTTTTGAAAGGACCGTTAGGGATAGTATAGTTCAGCGGGTGAAGGCCAGGGGACTCTCCCACAAGGTGGGAAAGGTGGTTATTCCCACCCGAGGGGTTGTGGAGCTGAAGGATGGCAAGCGGGTCACCGTGGACAAGAAGATGTTTCCCGGTTACCTCCTGGTTCAGATGAAACTCGACGACGATACCTGGTATCTCATAAAGAACACTCCCCGGGTTAGCGGTTTCCTTGGTGCGGGGGGCAAGCCTATTCCCCTCCCTCGCCACGAGGTGGAGACCATATTCGAGAGAATAGGGGCTTCTGATGCCAAGGCAGAGAAGGAGTTCTACAAGGGAGACTACGTGAAGGTGATAGACGGTCCCTTTGAGAACTTCTCTGGGGTTATTGAAGAGGTTATGAAGGATAAGCAAAGGGTGAGGGTGTCGGTTAGCATATTCGGGAGATCGACACCGGTTGAGCTCGACTTTCTCCAGGTGGAGAAGCTTTAATAGACGTTGAGATCAGGAGGAGTCCGAAGAGATGGCAAAGCCTAAGAAGAAGACAACCAAAGAGGTGACGGGTAAGATAAAGCTGCACATTCCTGGGGGGCAGGCAAACCCCTCTCCCCCTGTTGGTCCCGCCCTGGGACAGCACGGGGTGAACATCATGGAGTTCTGCAAGGCCTTCAACGAGAAGACGAAGGATCAGCAGGGAATCATCATTCCGGTTGAGATAACCGTTTACAAGGATCGCTCCTTCGACTTCATCACCAAGTCTCCCCCTGCGTCGGTTCTCCTTAAGATGGCCGCGGGCATTGCCAAGGGTGCCTCCAATCCCTTGAAGGACAAAGTGGGCAAGGTTACCAGGGCCGATCTTGAGAAGATAGCCAAGCAGAAGTGGGAAGACCTTAACGCCAACGATATGGATGCCGCGGTGAAGATCATCGCTGGGACCGCGAGGAGCATGGGAATAGAGGTGGTCAACTAACCACCACCTTTTACAAATCACCACGAAAGAGTGGGAGGCCGTTGAGATGCCGAAGAGAGGAAAGAAGTACCTTGCCGCTAAGAAGGCGGTGGAAGAGAAGGAGAGATACACCCTGAAAGAGGCGGTGGAGAAGGTGAAGGAGATCGCCTTTGCAGGGTTTGACGAGAGCGTGGAGATGG
This sequence comes from uncultured Aquificales bacterium, assembly GCA_964569095.1. Taxonomy (GTDB): domain Bacteria; phylum Thermosulfidibacterota; class Thermosulfidibacteria; order Thermosulfidibacterales; family JALWSI01; genus JALWSI01. The sequence goes on along the minus strand of CAZMTB010000173.1, from coordinate 2,217 downwards.
CGGTGAGGCTGGGAGTCGATCCCAGGCACGCCGACCAGATGGTGAGAGGATCCGTTCTTCTCCCACACGGTACCGGTAAGGAGGTGAAGGTGCTCGTCTTTGCCAAGGGTGAAAAGGAGAAAGAGGCCAAGGAGGCCGGTGCCGATTACGTGGGTGCGGAAGATATGGTTGAGAAGATTCAGAAGGAGGGGTGGCTCGACTTTGATCGTGCCATTGCAACCCCAGACATGATGGCTCTGGTGGGAAGGCTTGGTCGCATCCTGGGTCCCCGTGGACTCATGCCCAACCCCAAGACCGGCACCGTTACCATGAACGTGAAGGAGGCAGTTGAGGAGATAAAGAAAGGAAAGGTGGACTACAAGGTTGATCGGGCTGCCAACATACACGTTGTGGTCGGTAAGGTCTCCTTTGACGCAGAGAAGCTCTACGACAATGCCCGTGCCGTGTTGGACTCCATTCAGAGGGCCAAGCCCGCCAGCGCCAAGGGTACTTACTTTAAGAGTATCACCTTATCCCCCACCATGGGACCGGGGGTGAAGGTGGATGTGAGCAGCGCCCTGGAGGAACTCTGACCAGGGTCTCTGCCTGCTTGGGGTCGAAGACCGTGGGTGCCTGTTGGGGTCTAATAGGAGGGTGTGCTCTCCTGCCCACCGAGACCTATCCAAGAGTCTTTGCCCCGGTACCATCATCTAAGCAAAGGGGGTGATAGAGAGCATGGCTGTTCGTAGCAAACACATCGGAAAGAAAGAGGAGAAGGTTGCCCAGCTGAAGGAGCGCTTCTTGAGCAGCAGGGGGCTAATTCTGGTGGACTTCCAGGGAATCGACGTGGCCGACATCACCTACCTCAGGAGTAAGATCAGAGAGGTGGGAGGGGCCATGGAGGTTGTGAAGAACACCTTGGCCTTCCGCGCTGCCCAGCCCTTGGAGTGCCAAGAACTCCTGGACTTTTTCAAGGGTCCAACGGCCGTGGTCTCCACAGAGGGAGACGCAGTGGCCTTGGCAAAGGTTCTCTCGGAGTTTGCCAAGGATAACGAGAACCTGAAGATAAAGGCGGGGTTCATAGAGGGATCGTTCTGTACCACAGACGATGTGGTGAAGATCTCCAACCTTCCCCCGAGGGAGGTTCTTTTGGCCAAGCTGCTTGGTACCTTGCAGGCTCCAACCGCGGGCTTCGTGAGGGTGCTTTCAGGAGTGATGGGTGGCTTGGTTACCGTGTTGAACGCAATAAAGGATCAGAAAGAGAAAGAGGAGGCTTAGAGTCATGGCTGATATCACAAAAGAGGATGTTATCAAGTATATCGAGAGCATGTCGGTTCTCGAGCTTGCGGAGCTCGTGAAGGAGTTGGAGGAGAAGTTTGGGGTGTCTGCTGCCGCCCCTGTGGCAGTGGCCGCGGCCCCTGGCGCTGCAGCTCCTGGCGCCGAGGCTGCCGCCGAAGAGGAGAAGACCGAGTTTGACGTGATATTGAAGGACTTTGGAAACCAGAAGATCCAGGTCATCAAGGTGGTGAGGGCGATAACCGGTCTTGGTCTCAAGGAGGCCAAAGAGCTGGTTGAGGGTGTGCCCAAGCCGGTTAAAGAGGGTGTTTCCAAGGAGGAGGCTGAGGACATCAAGAAGCAGCTTGAGGAGGTCGGCGCTTCTGTAGAGGTTAAGTGACGCACAAACCATCCCATCCCGAAGAGTGAAAGGTGCCTGAGCGGGCACAGAGATTGAGAAAAGAGACCAAAAATTGACAGAGGGAGACAGAGGAAACCCTGTCTCCCTCGCAATCTATCCCTGGTAGGGGGAACTTGCATGGCAAAGGTGGTTAGAAGAGACTTCTCCAAGATAGAAGAGGTGGTGGATCTTCCCTTTCTTTTAGAGTTGCAGAGGGATTCTTATGCGGGCTTTCTTCAGTTTGACACACCTCCAGATCAGAGGGAGGAGCGCGGCTTAGAGGCGGTCTTCCGCCATGTTTTTCCGATAAACGATTTCACCGGTACCGCCAGGTTGGAGTACCTGGGATATGAGATAGAGAGGTGGCGGTGCAGCTGCGGGGAGTACAAAGGGCTTGGAGGCCCTAACGTCGTATGCCCCCAGTGTGGAGAGCGGCTGAGACCCACCCCCAAGTATACCGTAGAGGAGTGCAAAGAGAGGGGAGCTACCTATGGGGCCCCCGTTAGAGCCATGCTGAGGCTCATCATATTCGACAAAGACGAGGAGACTCAGGAGGTCTCCAT
>CAZMTB010000172.1:0-19134 GCA_964569095.1 uncultured Aquificales bacterium | reverse complement strand
GGAGCGTTGTGGTTTCTCCTTGCCCTGCTGGCGCTGTGGGAGTTTCTCTTTATCCTCTTTGGTCCATTGCCCGTGGTTATGGGTAGGGTGCTGGCAGTTCTCTTTCTCCTATCCTTATTGGTGCTGGTCTTGTTTTGGAAGATCAGAATCCCAGGAGCGAGGTTGCAGTTGGCGGTCTTGCTCCTTTTGCCTCTATGGTACTGGTTCTCCCTCAAACCTTCCAACCATAGGGAGTGGAGGAAGGATCTGGCTGTGCTTCCCTATGCCACCGTTGAAGGGGACAGGATAACCATTCACAACATTCGCAACTGCACCTATCGAACCGATACCGACTATGATGTTCACTACTACGATAAGACCTTTCGGCTCTCCCACCTGTGCTGTGCCTACCTGATTCTCTCGGACTGGGGATTGAGAAAGGTGGTACACACCATGTTCAGCTTTGGGTTCAGGAACGGAGACAGAGTTGACTACGTGTGCTTCTCAATAGAGGTGCGCAAGGAGAAGAACGAGGGGTACTCCGCCATCAGGGGATTCTTCAGAAACTACGAGATCATCTACGTCGTTGGAGACGAGAGGGATCTGATAGGGTTAAGAGCCATCTATCGCAGGTCTCCTCCCGAGGTGGTGAGGATGTACCGGCTGAGGCCTCGCTCCCCGGAGGTTCTGAGGCGGGTCTTTATGGACTTCATTCGCAAAATAAACCAGTTAAAAGAGCATCCGGAGTGGTACAACGCCCTCACCAGCAACTGCATGACCAGTGCTTACTTTCTCATGAGGCCCGATGCTTCTCGGCTCAAGACCTTGGATTGGCGACTCATACTGAACGGCTATGCCGACGAATTGCTCTACGAGAAGGGGATTATAGATAACAGCACGCCCTTTGACCAGTTGAGGCTTGAGAGCGTAATTAACGATAGGGCTAAGGCTGCGGGAAACAGCACCGACTTCTCGCGGTTGATCCGGAAAGGCCTTGAAGGGGGCGAAGATTGAGACGACATGGTTCGTTTAGAAGAGGGGTACTTGCCGCGTGGCTGGTGGCGGTGGCGTTCTTCGTCTCCGGTTGTGGTACCGCTCCCCTCAAGAGGGTTGATCCCACCACGAATCTCAAGAAGCTCAGTCGTAATGCCCTCATCTCTGACACGGTTAGCGAGTACACCTTGCAGGTTTTAAGGCAGTACGGTCTTAGCGACCGGTTCAGGGAGAGGCCTGCAAAGATCATCTACCTCTTGGCCAAGAGACTCCATAACGCCAGGATCCAGGACAGGCCCAGGGATATCGCCTTTGCCTTGAGTGAGCTTTCTTACCTCCACGTTCGCCTCCACAAACTGGGAGGGGGCATGGCGAGAACATACCTGGCCTCGAGCGCACGGTACGCGTACGCCACCCTCTTCGACGACTCTTTGGGGCCACCGCTAAGCGACTTTGATCCCAGGTACCGCCTGGCTGCCGACTTTTACAACCAGTCTCTGGCCCAGCTGGCGAGGCAGTGGGGGAGCCATCCTGCACGGATCAGGCAGAAGGTTAGGCTGGTATTGGGTGAGGCAAAGATAGAGGTTCCACCTGATCTAAAGAAGAAGGCGCCTCTGCTCAGGAAGAGCAAACTCTCCTTCGATTACGAGATAAAGGGTTTTCCCAATAGAAGAATACGTTTTGGATTGGGCGTTCCCCTCATTGTACCCGTTCCCCCTGACGATCACGCCTACTCGGGTGAGAACTCGGAGGCGATTCACCAGGTTAGGGTGAGGGCGGCCTCTTTCTTTGTCTTCTTCTCTGGCTCGGCAAGGGATCTCAAGACCGTGGCAAGGGTGAGGCTCTACGATCCGGTGAGGGTAACCACGGTGAAGGTTGGTGGTAGAGAGGTGCCTTTGCAGGCAGATCTAACTGCTCCCATCGCCTACATCCTGGAGAAGGGAGAGAGGTTCACCGGTATATTCGGGGTGCTGCGTCTCTTGAGTGGAAATGCGGTGGCGGAGAAGAGAGGGCTCTACATGTTTGAACCCTACGATCCCAACAAGATTCCTGTGGTGATGATACACGGGCTCATGTCTTCTCCTCTCACCTGGCTGAAGATGTTCAACGAGCTGATAACCGATCCCGTCATCTCCAGGGTGTATCAGTTCTGGTTCTTCGCCTATCCCACGGGGAATCCTATCCTGGTATCCGCCCACGAGCTGAGGAAGGCCCTTTACGAGGCGAGGCGAGAGTTTGATCCAGAGGGTAAGGACGAGGCCTTTGACCACATGGTGCTCGTTGCCCACAGCATGGGGGGGATTCTGGCGAGGTTGATGATATCCACCAGTGATGGCTCTCTCTGGCCAAGGCTAATGGAACAGAAAGACCCTTACCTTCGCTCCTTGGTTAGGTTCAAGCCGGTTCCCTTCGTTTCACGGGTGATCTTCATGGCCACCCCTCACAGGGGGGCCAAGATGGCTGCCCAGTGGACCGGCAGGCTTGGCGACAGACTCATAAGTTTCCCCCGGTACTTTCTCAAAAGACTCGCCGTCTCAATTCAGCATCTTGGGATTCCCATTCACGCCATTCCATCTGGAATAGACAACCTCGATCCCAACAGCACCTTCATGCAACGATCCACCAAGCTGCCCATGGAGAAGGGCATTCCCTTCCACTCCATCATTGGCAACAAGGAGGCTGCAGGGATTCCTGGAGGTAGCGATGGAGTGGTTCCCTACTGGAGCTCCCATCTCGAGGGTGCCCAGTCTGAGCTCATCGTGAAGTCTGGCCACAGCGTGCAGGCCACCATGAGAACCATTGAAGAGGTACGACGCATCTTGCTTCTGCATGCTAAGGAGGCTGGGTTCCTCAAGGAAGGGGAGGTGGTTGAGGAGAAGACGGCCCACTGAGCAGAGTGGATAAAAAACAAAAGGCGCCCTTTTGGGCGCCTTTGTCTTGCTCTTTAGAACCTATCTATTCACTTTTTGTGGCAACCGGAGCACTTGGTGGGACCCTTCTTCTCCTTCTTGTGGCAGCCCTTGCAGTCCTTGTGGAAGGCCTTGGTTGCAGAAGGAGCTGCACCCTTCTTGCACTTGTGGCACTCGAAGCAGGCCCTTGCCTCTTTGCCCTTCTCCATCTTGTGATGGCAGGTCTCACACTTCACGTGTTTCTGGTGTGCGGCATGGTTAAACACCACGGGGGCTTTCTTCTTCTGGCACTTGTCGAGGGTGTAGGTTGCTGCACCCTTGGACCCGGCAGTCACGAAGGTGCTAACCCCTGCCACAAAGGCCAGACAGATAACTGCCACCAGCGCGCCTCTCAGAAATCCTCTCTTCATCTTGCGCTACCTCCTCTCGTTTTTTCGGGGAACTCCCCTTCAGTTTTCGTGCGCCCTTATCTAATCTCTACCTCTATCCTTGTCAACCACGGAGGTTTTTATTTGCCGTGGACTTCCCAATCCACAAGATCTGGGCAAAGTGAACGACTCCTGAGCCTATCTTGTAGGAGACTTAGAATGCTCCCTGGTACTCTATCGGTAGGGATGCGTCTGGCGTTAGCTCCAGAGCCTCCCTTATCTCTTTCAGGACGGCTGGCTTATCCTTGGGAAGGGTACCCCCGATGGGCAGAAGGTTGGAGACATGGTTGGAACGGAAGATAGTGGTTGCTTCTACCATATCCACCAGCATGGCCATCTCTTCCATAATCTGCCTCATGGTTGGCATCGTAAACTCCCCTCTTTTCACCTTGGCGTGGAGAGCCGTTTTAGGAAACACCATGAGGGTTAGAGCGGCCAAGTAGTGTGGCTTGATGGCATTCACCACCCTCGCGGTGTTTGATATGTGCTCTCTCCACCGATCCCTTCCACCCAAACCGAGAATCACCATGGTGGACAGCTTGAACCCTGAATCAATGGCCTTTCGGCAGGCCTCTACCATCTGGTGGGAGTCGACCCCCTTCTTGGTCTCTTTCAGAACCTGATCGTCTCCGCTCTCTATTCCCAGGTAGATGAGTTGTAGGCCGGCCTCCCTGAGGGACTTGAGCTCTTCAGGGGTCTTTTCAAGCAGGTTCTGGGGTGTTGCGTAGATGGCGACCCTGTTGAGGGCGGGTATGTTTGAGTAGAGGGAGATGAGCATCTTCGTAAGGTACGCCGTATCCAGTACCAAGGGATCCCCGTCGGCTATGAAGACCCTCCGCACGAATGGGTACTCGGTACCTGCCTCTTCTATCTCCCGTTCAACCTCTTCCCAGGGACGGACCCTGAAGCGCTTTGTCTTGTACATGGAACAGAAGGTGCATCTGTTGTGCGAGCAACCTATGGTTGCCTGGAGTATGAGCGATCGGGCCTCGCTCGGCGGCCTGAAAACCGGTTCCTCGTATCTTGGCATCTCTCCTCCTTGCCGTTCCCGAGCTTCCGCTTGAACCAGAAAAAAGGGTCCCTCTGCAAGGGACCCTTCGTGCTTCCATCAACCAAAGGAGCTACTGCTTCTTTGCCTCCCTTCTCATCTGGGCCGCCAGCTCCTTTATCTCTACGAGGTCTTTCTTCAGCTTGGCGTATCCGTACCAAGTGGTGTAGTCTGGATTGTTGTGGAATGCCGCCTGGAAGGTCTTCATGCGGTGATCCATGAACATCTCGTAGAGGATCTCCTCGATGTGGGTGTTCACCTCGTAAAAGTTGAGCAGATCTGGATAGGGCCAGGTTGCTTGGTTCGTCTCCTTCTTGATGATGCCGTCCCTGTAGAGTCCTGCCACCACCTCTATGGCTTCCGCAAAGAGCTTGTCGGCGGCCTTGATCATCAGGTCGGCGTTCTTCAAGTTCTCCTTCGAGAAGGTTGCGGAGTGGCACTTTTCGCAGATGGCCAGCATCTTGGCGCGCTCCTCTTCAAAGCTCTTCTTGTCCAGACGAGCGAGCTTTGCTGCCTTTACAAGTTCCAGTCTTTTAGTGGGTTTACCGCTGGCATCCAGCACCCCCAGCGCCTTCAAGATGGTCACCCTGTATCCCAACCACTCCTTGTCTTCCTCTGGTAGCCTGAGGGCCAGGAATCCCCAGCTTGTCATCACCCTGTGGTCTCCCCCTGCCATGTGGCAATCCTGGCAGGTTGGACCACGGTGGGCCTTGCGATCGGTCACGTAGGCTGCGCCGTGCTTGGAGTGGAACCAGAACTCCCACTGGGCGTGATCGAAGCCGGTGTGGCAGCTGTTACACGCCTCGGGTTGCAGGGCCTCCTGCTTGGAGAACGCGTGGCGGGTGTGACAGTTCTGGCAGTCCATTCCGTACTTGTAGTACTTTCGGAAGGTCGTCTTCTCCCTCACGTGCTCGTCGGTGATTCCCAGGTTGTGGCAGCCGTTGCATCCCTTCTGACCTGCGATGAAGGCCTTTGGTTGCTTGTGGGCAAAGCCGGGGAAGGCGGTGATGGGCAACAGCCCAAGGGCGTGCTTTCCACTCATGTACTGCTTCACCTGGGTTTCGTGGCACTTTTTGCAGGTGCTGATCGTGGGGAGTTGCACCTTTTCAGCATCAGAGGCACTGGTATGTGCACTCCCGTGGCAGGACTTGCAGGTTAGGTATTTCGACATCTTGCCCCGGTTGAAATCCTTCACCACGCCGGGACTCACCTTCGCGTGGCACTCTTCGCACTTGGATGGTTTAGCGTGAGAGACCACTGCTCCACCAAACAGGAAGATGGCCGAAAGCACAAACACTTGAAACCTCTTCATAAAACACCTCCTCATCAGTTGATACTCCCTAAACGGCGAGTTTATTCCACCAGGAACGAGGGATCGTTGTCAAGTTGCGGTGGTGTTCAGTCTTCTGGAGTAAGGATCTTCACGACTCCTCTTCCCCTCTTCTCAAAGTAGCGCTGGTGGTACTCCTCTGCAGGCCAGAACTCTTTTGCCTCTACTATCTCTGTAACTATGGGATCACTGTACTTGCCAGAGGCCTCTTGCCTGGATGCTTCTGCGATTCTTCTCTGGTCTTCGGTGTGAACGAATATGGCAGACCGGTACTGTGTTCCCACGTCCCATCCCTGGCGGTTCAAGGTGGTGGGATCGTGAATATTCCAGAACAGCTCCAGAAGCTCCTGATAGGAGACCTGTTGGGGATCGAAGGTGACTTCCACGGCCTCTGCGTGTCCGGTCTCTCCCGTACACACCTGCTGGTACGATGGATTCTCCACCCAACCGCCGGTGTAACCCACCCTGGTGGAGACCACCCCTTTCACCTTTCGGAATGCCTCCTCTACTCCCCAGAAGCAGCCTGCTGCAAAGGTGGCCTTCTGAAACCTTTGCTGGGACAAGGCTCACTTGCCTCCGAACACCTTCTTTAGGAGTTCGGTGGTGCGGGCCGCTGGGTCGTGCCTGATCTCCTTCTCTTGTTGGGACAGCAGGTGGAAGAGGCCGTCCAGAGACTTGCTCGTGACGTAGTTGTCCAGGTCGAAGTCGCTCTCTTTTACGAGGTTCTTCACCCAGGGACTGCCGGTCAGTTCCTGATACCGCTTTGTCACCCCTACCTCTTGCACCGACTGGTGAACGATGGGTTTGAAGGCCTCTGTAAGTTGGGAAGAGGTGTTCTCTTTGAAGAACTCGGTTATGGCCGTGTCTCCTCCGTTTAGCAGCCTTTTTGCGTCTTCGAAGGTTATCCCTTCTATCGCGTCCATGAAGATGGGCAGGGCAGCGGCGCTGGCCTTCTCGGCGGCGTGGTTCATGCTCTCTTCGAACTGGTCCACCTTTGCTCCCATGCCCAGCTTTCTCATTGCAGAGGCCACCGTTTCTAACTGACCAGGGAGTGGGATCCGGATTTCGGGATTATCTAGGAAACCGCCAGGCTTGGAGGCGAGTTTCACCGCCTTCTCGGCACCCACCTTCAGCGCATCTTTCAATCCTGCCGTGATCTCGCTGTTGCTGAGTTCTCCTCCCTCTCCGGATTTTGTCCCGGCATTTACGCTCTTCCATGCGTCCATGGCCTTTTTGAAGTAGTCTGAACCTGCTTGGGCAGGTGATACTGCCACTAAGAGCAAGAGTATGCCTACTAAGGTACTCTTACCGATTTTCACCAAAATCGAATCTCCTTTCCCTTGGTGTTATTCACTGCTGGCTGTCTTTGTGGTGGCGAGGTCCCTTTCGCTTCTCACGCAGTTTTTACCCGCCTTTTTGGCCAAGTACATGGCTTTATCTGCCCTGCTCACCACCGAATCAGGGGTGTCTCCGTCGTGAACCTCTGCCACGCCGAGACTTACTGTTACGGATACATTTGACGATGGATTAACGGGTATGGACAGTTTCTCTATACGCTCTCTCAACCGCTCTGCCACTGAGCTAGCCTCTTTCAAAGTATTTTCTGGGAGCACTACCACAAACTCCTCACCCCCGTAGCGCGCCACCAGATCTTCGGTTCTGAGCTCTTTCTCCATTGCCAATGCTATGGATCTCAGGACCTCGTCTCCCGCCCTGTGTCCGTAAAGATCGTTGATTCTCTTGAAATCATCCACGTCTATCATTATGAGGGAACATGGGGTCCCCTCTGAATCTCTATCTATCATTAGTTCCTTCAGCTTTTTCTCAAAAAGCCTTCTGTTTGCAACTACCGTTAATGGGTCGTACTGTGCCTCCGTCTCCTTTTTCTTTAGTCTCGCTTCTATATTGCTGATGGTTTCTGCAGATTTTCTCAACTCCTGTTGAGTTGTGTGGTTGGAGGCCCTTAGGTCTTGAATCTCTTTTCTTAAAACCTCTATTAGTTCAATTAGTGCATTGATGCTTTTTGTCGCTTCTATGTTGCGCTCGTGCTGTTCTAATATCTCGTTGTGCTCATCTATGGTTTCAATTGCTTCTACTATGCTTTTTCCGGCCTCTCTCACCACCTCTTTGGTATCTTCGTGTATTGAGAGAATATTCACTATCTCGTCTTCAGAGAGGCTGGGAGGCATTCCCTCTCTCAACAATTCTTCGTAGCGTCTCCTTGCCTCTTCTCGAGAGGGGCTGCTTTTGCCCTCCAGAATGAGGTCCAAATATGCATAGAACCAAGGAGAGAAAAATGAGGGAATGGGAGGTATTCCTTCGGAGACGAGGTGTTTCAAGGATAGCCTTGCAGCCTCAGAGATGATGACGGCCTCTTTTCTGCTTAACTCTCCGGATTCGGCGTTTGCTATTATCCTCTCGCGCTCTGCCAATTCGACGGCCCCCTTCGCGTCCCTTTGCTTAGCTACGATAGCAGTTGATCCTTTTCCGTTCAACTATGCCGATTGAAAAAAACGGCTGGGGGTGTATCTTACACACACGAATACAGAGCCAAGAGAGGAGGGATGGTGATGAGAATTGCCCAGAGACCCATAGCGGTGATGGTGGCCTTGCTGTTTTGTGGAATACTGGTTGCATCTTGTGCCACCAGCCAGCGTACCTACCAGGGTGCTGGGGTAGGTGCTGCAGGTGGAGCGGGAATAGGAGCTTTGATAGATAGCGGTAACCGGTGGAGGGGAGCGGCCATAGGAGCAGCCATAGGTGCCTTGCTTGGGGGAACCCTTACGGAGATAAACACCAGGGCAGCCCGCGAGGCGGCAGCCCAGAATCAGCCTGTGACCTACAGGTCGGAAGACGGCCATACCGTTGTTCAGGCTGAGCCTATGGGGGCTCCCAATGCCCATACCCATTGCCGCAAGGTGCATACCCGCACCTGGAAAGACGGAAAGCTTGTGAACGACGATATAAAGGAGATCTGCGAGAGCGAGAAGAACGAGAACCGGTACTGACAGGGTCGTACTGGTGGTGGCTTCTGAGCACTCCTCCCGAAAAAGGGGAGTGGTTCTCGTGGGAATGGGGGGCGTATCCAGAAGGTCTGAGATACGCCCCTTTTTGCGCAGGCTCTTCTCGGATGAGTCTATTCTGCCTCTTCCCGCTCCCTTTCGCCTTCCCCTTGCAGTGGCGATCTCTCTCCTTCGTACTCCTAAGGTGGCGAGGGAGTACCAAAAGATCGGGTTCTCTCCCTTCAAAGAGATCACTTTCAGGCAGGCTCATGCCCTCTCCCAGGCGTTGGGCATGCCCGTTGAGGTGGGAATGCAGTACTCTACCCCTTCCGTTGCTGAAGCCATGGAGAGGCTGAAGAGAGAGGGGGTTGAAGAGGTTGTGGTGCTTCCTCTCTATCCTCAGTTCTCGTACACTACCACCGCCTCGGCCCTTCGATTCTCCCGAGAGGCTGCTGGTGAGCTTGGCTTGAGACTGAGAGAGGTGGAGGAGTGGAGTACCCTTGAAGGGTTGGTTTTGGCTTGGGTGGATCGTATCTCTCCTCACCTTGAGATGGGTCCCTACATACTCTTCGTGGCCCATAGTATTCCCAAAAGGTGGGTAGAGAGGGGAGACCCCTATCCCCGGCAGGTGATGGCAACGGTGAGGGAGGTGGTGAAGAGGCTTGGCAATCCAAAGCACTCCTTGGCATACCAGAGTGCAGTGGGACCAGTAGAATGGCTCGAACCCAGCGTTGAAGATGCCCTGAAGGTGCTAAAGATGAGGGGAGTGTCCCGCGTGCTGGTGGTTCCCGTTTCCTTCCTCTGCGAGCACTTTGAGACCCTCTACGAGCTGAGGGAGACCCATGCCCGGTTGGCGGGGGAGCTGGGCTTTGCAGACTACAAGGTGGTGGATGCCCTTAACGACCATCCCATGCTCATTGAAGGGTGGAGGAGGTTGGTTGAAGAGGTCTTTGGAGAGGTGAATGGATAGACCTGTTGACGTTGTTGTGGTTGGAGGCGGTATCTCTGGCCTTGCGACGGCCTACTTCCTGATCAGGAAGAGACCCGATCTCAGGGTTGTGCTATGCGAGAAGGATTCTGATGTTGGGGGTACAATGCAGACATCCCACTGTGAGGGATTCGTCGTTGAGCATGGTCCCAACGGTTTTCTCACCAACAAGCCCCACACATTGGACCTCTGCAGGGAACTGGGAGTAGAGGGGTACCTTCTGCCTAGCAGTAGGGAGACGAGACACCGCTTCATCTACACCGGGGGTAGGCTGAGGGAGATACCGTTAAACCCTCTAAAGTTTATGCTTGGGTCGGCTATTCTCTCCCCCTTTGGAAAGCTGAGATTGCTGGGGGAGGTTCTGGTTCCTCCCCGTAGAGACGGGGCAGACGAGAGCCTTTCCCAGTTTGCCCTTCGCAGGCTTGGAAGGGAGGCGTTGGAACGGCTGTTGGATCCCATGGTTGCAGGAGTTTACGCTGCCAACCCCGATCAGGTTAGCCTGAAGAGCACCTTCCCCACCATCTACGAGTTGGAACAGAGATACGGAGGACTGATTAAGGGGATGCTTGCCCTACAAAGGGAGAAGGGGAAGGGAGAGAAGAGGGTTGGTGGGCCCGCGGGTCCAGGGGGAGAGCTGACCTCCTTTAAGGAGGGCGTCTCTTTCTTGCCCAAGGCCTTGGCGAGGGTGTTGGGAGATAGGGTGCTCACGGGTTGTACCGTAACAGGTGTAGGCCGGAGCAAAGACTCCTTTCTTGTGAGGACCGAGGAGGGAATAATAGAGACCCGGAGGGTGGTGATAGCCTCGCCTGCCTATGCCGCTGCCGAAATGGTGAAAGGGCTGGATGGTGACCTCCACCGGGAGCTCTCCCAGATTCCCTATGCCCCTATGGGGGTGGTTGCCTTGGGATACAGCAAGGAGGAGGTCGGGAAGCCCTCGGGATTTGGCCTTCTGGTACCCAGGGGCGAAGGGCTCTCTATTCTCGGTGTCTTGTGGGACTCTTCCATATTTCACAACCGTGCTCCCGAAGACAGGGTGTTGATACGCGTAATGGTCGGTGGGGCCCGTCAACCGCATTTGGCCCTTCAGCCACCCCAATCCCTCTTGGCCACTGCCTTGGAGGGGGTAAGGATCACCATGGGGTTGGATGCCAAGCCCCTCTTCTCGCGGGTGTTCTCCTTTCCCCGGGCCATTCCTCAGTACGTTGTTGGTCATTCCCAGCGCCTGAAGAGAATAGAGGAGATTCTGAAAGGGGTTCCAGGGCTATTCCTGGGAGGAAATGCCTACCGCGGCGTTGGCTTGAACGACTGCGTCAAGAGCTCTCGAGAGGTTGCGGATAGGGTGGTGGATAGCTTGTGACCTTTTGAGTGCTCCAAAGGGCTATGGTCTCTCGAAGCCCCGTTCTTGCGCCATTTCTCTTGTGCCAGTAATCTGCGTTTAACAAATAGTGGAGGTGAGGAGATGGTAAACGGGGAGCTGTACTCCAGGCGGGTGGGAGAGATGCCGGTCTCTGCGATCCACGAGATGACCCGGCTAGCGGCGGGGCTTTCTGGAGTGGTCTCACTTTCTTGGGCCAGACCCGAAGGTGACACCCCTCAGCACATCAGCGAGGCAGCGATAAGGGCCATTCGTGACAATCTGGTCAGTGCCTACTCCCCGGTTCCGGGGCTGCCGGAGCTTAGAGAGGCCATTGCGGAGAAGCTGAGACGAGACAACGGCATAGAGGCTACTGCAGCGGAGGTCCTGGTCACGGTAGGGGCAATAGAGGGGCTCTTTGCTGCTGTACTGGCCGTGGTGGATCCTGGAGACGAGGTGATCATGCCCTCTCCAACCTACTCCACCCATGCGGTGCAGGTGAGAATGGCCTCTGGAGTACCGGTTTTCGTGCCCCTTCTTGAGGAAGAGGGCTTCAAGTTGGATCTCGATACCCTGGAGAAGTCCGTTACCTCTAAAACCAAGGCCATACTCTTCTGCTCGCCCTCCAATCCCACGGGCACGGTGTTTTCGAAGGAAGAGCTTCTCGGGATAGCAGAGGTGGCAGAGAGGCACAACCTTGTGATCATTACGGACGAGAGCTACGAGTACTTTGTCTTTGACGATGCAGAGCACTTCAGCATCGCCTCTGTGCCCGAGCTCAAGTCCCGAACCGTGAGCTGTTTCACCTTCACCAAGACCTACGTGATGACGGGTTGGAGAGTGGGGTACTTGGTGGCCACGGAAGAGATGGTGGAGCAGATAAGAAAGGCGCACATCCCAATGTCCATCTGTGCCCCAGTGGTCTCCCAGTATGCGGCTTTGGCTGCCTTGAAGGGTCCTCAGGACTGTGTGGAGGCCTTCAGAGCCAAGTATGAGAAGCTGAGGGACCTGATGTGCAAGAGGCTAGACGCGATGAAAACGCTCTTCGGGTACTGCAGGCCCACAGGGGCGTACAACATGTTTCCCAGGATCCTTCACCCGGATCTCCAGGACTCCTTCTCCTTTTGCAAGGATGTGCTCTTCGGGGCCAGGGTCTCTCTCACCCCCGGCGTGGCCTTTGGTCCCACCGCAGAGGGTCATGTGAGAATGTCGTTCTGCAGCAGTGAGAAGGCGATAAACGAGGCATTTGATAGAATGGCAGAGTTCTTTGGATCCCGTGGCCTTCTCTGAGAAGTGCTGGTTGTCATGAGGGCGCCTGGGAGCCCAGGCGCCCAAGGTTTAGCCGCTTATGCCCGTACCGCTTCCGAAGAGAAGTTGAAATACCCGTTGGGCCTGGAGGTTTGACTGGGCCAGCATGGCGGTGGCGCTCTCTTGCTTGATCTGGTTGAGTGTGAGGTTGATCAGCTCCTCCGGATAGTCGGCGTTCTCCACGGTTCCCAGGGCCTCTGTGGCTGTGAGTTCTGCTGTATTGGTGTATCCTGCGGCGTAGGTGAGTCTGTTCTGGTAGGCACCCAACCTGCTGGCCTCGTCTGATACCTTCTGAATGGCTTGATCTATCAGCGAGATGGCCCTCTCTGCTCCCCCGGGAGCGGTTACGTCGAAGTTGTAGTCTCCCTCCAGGTCTTTAAGTCCCAGGGTGAGGGAGTCGGTTCTCAGAATGTAGAATGATAGAGTCTGGTTTGCGTTTGGTCCCACGTGGAGGGTCTGGCTGTTGTTTCTCACACTGATGCTTACATTCTCGTCGTCCAGGTTCTCTTTCAGCCCGATGATCAGATTGGAAACCACGTTGGTGAATATGTTGCTGCTTTGAGGTCCGTAGAGGGTGCCGTTTGCGTAAAAGGAGGCGTCTGATCCCGTACCGCTCACGTGTTGAAAGCCCATGGTTATAGCCAGATTGCCGGAGATGTCTCGAACGCTTATGGTGTGGTCGCTTCCCGTCTCTTTGGCCTCCAGGGTTAGCAGTGAGGAGCTTCCTGAGAAGTAGGCGGTCAGATCTGCCCCTGCGGCGCTGTTTATGTGGTTTTTCAGCTCTTCCAGGGTGTCCGTTTGGTTCCAGGTCACCGTGTAACTGCTGGTTCCTACCTCAATGGCTATGGTGCCCTGTGAAGTGAGACCGGAGTACTCCTTGAAGGTGAAGGTCCACTGGTCGCCTTTCCCTGGAGCACCGGTGAAGCCGCTTTGTGTGACGTTAGACGACAGGGTGAACTTGCTACCCCCGAGTTTAGAGGTGGTGTAGGAGACGAACTGCTCTCCGTTAGCCACCCAGGGTCCCTGGGCCTCTCCATTGCTGTCCAGTACCCTGTACGATAGCTGATTGTTTACCCAATCGAACTCTACGGTGAAGGTATCTTCCAGAACGGCAGTGTCAGAGAGATCGTCCAGGGTGATGGTGGCGGATGCCGCCCTATTGCCTTCCTGGGCCGTGTTGTTGGATGGATTGGTGTCTGCGTGCCATATGCCCTTGTAACCGCTCTCGATGGTAGAACTGCCGCTGTTGATGGTTATGGTTGCCCCACTGTTGTTGGGGTCGGTGAAGGCGGTGCCAAAGGTTCCCGTTCCTACGGTGGCCCCCGAGGATGCGTAGTAGACCACGAAATCGTAGCTGGAGTTGTTGGGAGTGAAGATGATGTCGTAGTCGGCATTGAAGGTGGCAGCGGTGGTGGCCACGTTGAATACGGCGGCCCCCTTACCCGCCGTGGCATCGTCGGAGTTGGTCAGGGCGGTGGGCATCTTGTTGCTGATGGTTGCACTCGCCTGTACCTTGTATTTGGTGGCAACGTTTACACTTGTTAGAAGCAGGGAGGTGTCGTTCACCTCTCCGGTGGCGTAGGCCTCTACGTATGGAGACGAGACGTTGATGACCGCCACGGCATCTCCGTTGAGAAGCCTCTTGGTGTTGAACTCGGTCTGCTGAGAGATCCGATCTATGTCTTGAACGAGTGATTCCATCTCGCCCTGTATGTCTTGGAGATCGCTGGTTGTGAGAGTTGAGGTGTTTGCTGCCTCCAGTGCCAGGGATCGCATCTGCTGTAACAGGGTGCTCATGGAGTCAAGTCCGGATAGGGCATCGCTGGCGGTCTGTATGAGGTCATTTCCCGTTTCAATGTTGGTGTAAGCCTGGTTTAAGCCTTTTACCTGAGACCTCATGCGGGCGATGTATCCAACCATCCCCGGATCGTCGGAGGCGGAGTTCACCCGTTTCCCCGTTGCTAATCGCTGGATACTTCTGTTTAGAGCCTCTGTGGCGGTGTCCAGGGCGCTCTTTGCGTAGAGCGCTCCGAAGTTGGTGTTTATGCTGAGCATTGCATACCCCCTACATCCCACGTCCGTGTAGGGGATTTTGGCGTCCTTGCATAACCCTTATCGGAGCCTCTGGGGCAGACTTAACCCTCCGTGCGGTCTACCGTGAGGGTCGAGACGCCTCGGCTACCTGAGCGAGTGGAGATAAAAAATGGGGGACCACTTGCGGTCCCCCTAAAGGGGAAGGGGCAGGTATCTGCATAATAGATACATCCCTCCCCTTCTCATTGCAAGGGGGTAGGGAGAAAAAATTTGAAAAAATTTCCATATCTTGTTTTGTGGCACCAGCAGCTCTGGAATATATAGTGTTTTGAGGTCTTTGACACGATGGGGAGTTATGGCGTAGAATGTCTTCAAATGGGGTGTCGTTAAGGGTCGGCTGGGAGGGCTATGAGATAAGGAGGGCCGGTAAGTTGAGGAGAGTGGTCGTTCTAATCTTGATGGTTGTCTTGGGTCTTGGAGGGGTTTCCTGGTCTGCCATGGGTGACAAGAGCTGGGAATGGGAGACCATGGGTTATGCCTATTTGTATTCCTTTCTGGACCTCGATAGTGAGGGCAACCTTTTGGTTGCATATCCCGTTATCGCTAACTCCACCAACTATTATGCTCACGTTATTAGCTTGGACCGGAATGGCGGGGTGAACTGGGAGACGGATGTTTCGGATCCTTCTGGGAAGTTCGCGTTGAGTGATCTAACTGTAGACAAGGACGACAATGTCATCGTGGGGGGTAGCGCCCACGCTGGGGGAGACTACGATTGGAAGGTGGTGAAGCTATCTTCCTCGGGAAGTGCCCTGAGGGAGTTTTCCTACGACAGCGGTTACGACGATTACCTATACGCCTTGGCAACAGATAGCCAGGGCAGGATAGTGGGGGTGGGAAGAACCGATACCTCCTCTTCCAGTTCGAGTAGCTATCGGGGCGTGGTGAACTTTCTATCGGTGGGTAAGGTGGTGGAGTGGCCTCCTCTGCCTTACAGCGAGGCCGAGAAGGTGGTGGTGGATTCGAACGATAGGGTGGTGGTTATGGGCTCCACTTATAGTGGAGGAGACAGGGACTGGAAAGTGGTGTCCTACTCTTATTCCGGAACTAAGCTGTGGGAGGAGAGTTTTGATGGCGGTTACGGCGAAGACTCTCCAGAGGACCTGGCGGTAGATGACTCTGGCAATGTGGTGGTTGTGGGTAGCGTTGAGACCTCAGGGGGCGACGATGATTGGATGGTTGTGTTCTACGAGGTGTCGGGGGCCACTGCTACTTTGAAATGGGATAGTCAGATTGATGGCGAGGGTGGAGAAGACAGGGCCTACTCGGTGGTTGTGGACGATGCGGGAAACGTGGTGGTGGGTGGTTTCGTGACCATGGGTGGAAATGAGGATGGTCTTCTTATCTATTACGACCCTTCTTTTTTGGGAAGGATGCTATGGTCTAAGAGGTACGATGAGTCTGGGAGAGACGAGGAGTTTTTAGGGGTTGACTCCGCCCAGGGGATGGTCGTTGCTGTGGGAACGAGCCATTCTGGCTCTTACTGTCGATGGAAGGTGAGGGCCTACTCTGTGGTGGATGGCTCTCTGAAGTGGGAGAATTCTTGTGCCGAGGAATGCTCTTTCCCTAACGATATAGTGGTGGATGCCTATGGAGGCACCTACGTAGTAGGGGTGTGCGGGGTTTTTGCCAAGGTGAAGGTGGTGGCCTACGAGGGTGTGACTACTCCGGACAGTGGAGGTGGAACCGGAGGGGATACCGGGGGAGATAACGGAACGGATAACGGTACAGGTGGTGGCACTGAACCACTGACGGGTCACGTCTTGAGGCCTTCAGAGGTTCGAACCATCAATTCGCCTCCCAGATCCCCTTCGCCCCTTAAAGGCACCTATCTGGGTTTTGGGGAGGCAGCGGTGGGCGGCTCGAATTTCAAGTTGCAGGCTGCCTTTCCCCAGTACATCAATGTTGCAAAGAACCAGGTTTACGAGGTGAAGATATTCATTGCTGCCCAGCTGCCCGACGACTATTCCCGTCTGCTCTACATCACCAGTGCAAACGAGGTGATGTACCAGCCTCCTGAAAGGCTCTCCTCTTGGAAGTCCAAAGTGAAGGGTTTTGTGCCAAACACCGTGGTGCTTAACACCTCTTCGGCCTCCATGCCTTCTGGGTTGCACTATTGGTACACCTTGGTTGTGCCCTCTTATGTTCCAGATGACTTTTCGGGTGTAGACTGGAGCACCCTTCCCTGGGAGGTCACCGTGAATGTGTTGAATCTTCCTTGATCTCGTGGTTGAGTTGGGGCCCCGTGAGAGGGGCCCCTTTGCTATCTCTCGATGAACACCGGTTTGTCTCCCAGCACGATATCGAGAACCCCGTTCTTCACCGTGTAGGTCTCCGTGTGTCCGAAGACGTCGGTCACGGTCACCTGTTGGTAGGGTATGGGCAGTTTCACGGAGACCGGTTCCGCCTTCGCGGCGTCGAAGGGATCCAGGGCCGTGTTGCGGTACCACGCCACGAAGGAAGGCGGTTCGCTCTGCTTATCCACCTGGAATAGGTTGATGTTCTCGTCGTCCAGATCAACCCTCTTCACGCTGACCACTCCCCTCATGTGCTGAACCAGGCGTTTGTAGCAGGCGTATCCTGGGAGCTCGTTTAGTAGGTCGTCTCGCAGACGCATCTGACCAAAGATGGGATCCTTCCCGGGAGAGCGGAGATTCCACCACCAGGTGGCCTCTATTCCCTCTGCAAGCATAACGATGTTGCGCTGGGTTATGTCGTGGCAGTGGATAACCTCTCTGAAGTCGTTCTCTTCCTCTGTTCCCAGGTTCAGGTAGGCGCGTAGCTTGGGGTTTAGCTGGTCTGGATGCTGGTGCATCCAGGTGTTGGCGCACTGGAAGAACTCCTCGAGGCTCTCGCTGGGGCAGATATCCTCCAGTTGCCTCGATAGCTCTTCGAAGAGGTAGACCTCGCCGTCGTGTAGGGAGCGGGGGTCTGGCCCTCCGTGCTCGGTGGAGAGAACGGGTTTTTCGTATCCAAATCTTCTCATCCTCTCCCTGAACCACTCTACACGGTGGGGGATAGTCTGGTAGTCGCTGTAGAGTCTAACGTCTAAGGCGTCGTAGTAGTCCCTCATGTGTTCCAGAACGTAGTCGAAGAACTCCTGAGAGGAGGGAGGACCCGTGTCGTGGGCTTTAAAGTTTCCGTTGTGGTTCACGCCAATCACGGTGACGCTTGGCAGAACGGCCTTCACAGCCGAGTAGAATAGCTTCTGCAACTCCACATACTCCTCGGGCTTGCTGGCTGGGAAGTGTAGACCAGATGCGGGTTCGGTGTCTCTCTGAAAGTACTTCACTCCGCCGTGGGCCCGTTCTTTCACCCTTTGTGCCACCCTTTTCACGAACTCCAGATAGTACTCCTCGCAGCTCTTCTCGCAGGGAGTGGAGTCGTTGGGACACTCCCTCAGAGTTGCCCCTTTCCTGGAGGCCTCTTCGTCCTGGTGGGTGCACCAGCCGTTGGTGAAGAGGTTGACCAGGGCCTGATCGCTGGCGTCCAGCTGGTCCAGGTAGAGGTCTAGGCGTTCGAAGTCGAACTTGCCAGGTTCCGGTTCCAGCTCACTCCAATAGAAGGAGACCTTGGTACGGTGGAGACCCAGGTCGTGGATGTAGCTCATCAGGTGTTGGAGCTTATCCGGGTAGTTGCCCTCTCCGAAGGCCACTCCCAGGGGCATGAAGGTTTCGGGGTTGGTGTCGTCGGCACGGTAGAGGGATGGATCGGTTGCCAGCCGCGCCACCATGGCGTCAAACTCGCTCAGGGGACCAAAAATGTTGAAGAGCATGTCTGCCACACCGGTTGGTTCGTTTGGAGAGTTGTAGTGGTCGGCGAACCACCTCCAGAAGAAGTCTGCCTCCACCTCGAACTCTACCGTCCAGGCGTTCAGGGAGAGGGTGGTGCAGGTGGTGGCGTTGGAGAAGGCGGAGGGCTTTACGTGGTCTCCTTTCACCTCTCCTGTAACAACAGCCTTCACCGCGAGACCGTTGCCCCCTGACAGGGGAGGATCTCCGTTTGGATCATCTCCCACGTGCCTGGTGAAGATTCCCGTGCTTACCGATGGGATCCACTGGGCAAATTGACTGCCCAGCACCGCGTAGAAGGTGATGAATCCCTCTTGGTAGTCCTTGGTGGTACCGGCGATGTCGGCGAGATCCATGATCATCACAATTGGTCCTATTGCCAGGTCGTTGGTGCGGGAAGAGACGAATAGGTATGCCTTATCTCCCGGCGATACTGCCTCTTGGTAATTGCCTAAGAACCGTGCCACTACGGCGTCGAACTGGGAGTTGACACCTGATGACGCCCAGCTGTGGGTGGCTGGGAGGATCACCAAGGTCATGGAGATTCCCAAAAGCAGTATTATCCTCTTCATCCCCCGTTCCTCCTTTTTTGGATACTGAGATCTAAGTAGGTGAATTCTAACGGGCTATGTTAGGTGGATCAAGGGAAAATACGCTCTGGTTCTTTAGTGGTTGCGGTGGATCGGCCCATTTTGACAAAGGGGGATCAGAGTGTAAGAGTTCTGCCCCAAATGATTGGCTGGGAGGTAGTTCTGTGAATGAGTTGAAGAGGAGTGGCAAGATAGGGTCTGTGAAGGTGGCCTTGCTGGTGGTGTTTGTTTTCCTGGTAATGACAGGATACGCGTCGGGAGGCGTTGAGAGGTGGAATGCAACCTACGATGGTTACTCCACGGGGATGCTTCCCTTCAT